>NZ_JABXXP010000367.1 GCF_013376155.1 Nguyenibacter vanlangensis | reverse complement strand
GCACGACCGCGCTGCCCACCAGCCGGTTGGTACCCCGCACCTCGGACACCGCCTCGCCCAGCGCGGCCTTCAGTGCCGGCAGCAACGCGTCGAGGTCCGCGCGGGGCGCGTCGTCCTGCGGCGCCTCGAACTTGTCCAGGTCGGCATGGGCCTGGCTGATGCCGCGCAGTTCCTTGCCCTCGAACGTGCCCAGCCGGTCGGGCCAGAAGGAATCGACCGGATCGGACAGCAGCAGCACCTCGATCCCGCGCGCACGGAACCCCTCCAACTGCGGCGAGGCCGGCAGCGTACCGGCATTGTCGCCGGTCAGGTAATAGATCGCCTCCTGCCCGTCCTTCATCCGCGCGACATACTCGGCCAGCGTGGTCAGCCCCTCCTGCGTGCTGGACCGGAAGCGGGCCAGCCCGGCCAGGTCGGTGCGGTATTCGGCATCGTCCCAGATCCCTTCCTTCAGGACCGGGCCGAAATTCTCCCAGAACCCGGCATAGGATTCGGCGTCCTTCGCCCGGCTGCGCAACTCGTTCAGCACCCGGTTGGTCACCGCCTTGCGGATGCGGGCCAGCACCGGTGTCGCCTGCAGCATCTCGCGCGATACGTTCAGCGGCAGGTCCTCGGTGTCCACCACCCCCTGGACGAAGCGCAGCCAGGACGGCAGCAGCCCGGCCTCGTCGGTAATGAACATGCGCCGGACATGCAGCCGCACCCGGCTGTCGCGCACCTGCTCGCCGAATTCGAACGGGCGGCTGCCGGGGATGAACAGCAGGGCGGTGAATTCCAGCGTGCCCTCGGCATGCCAGTGCAGGGTCGCCCACGGCGTGTCGAAATTATGGCTGACATGCCGGTAGAAATCGTTCAGTTGCTCTTCGGTCAGCTCGGCGCGCGGCTTGCGCCACAGGGCGGTGCCGGCATTGGCCGTCTTGTCCTCGCCGTCGCGGCGGATGGTGATCGGCCAGGCGATATGGTCCGCCCATTTGCGCACGATCGCTTCCAGGCGCCAGGCATCCAGGAACTCGTCGGCATCCTCCTTGATATGCAGGACGATGTCCGTGCCGGGCCGCTCGCGCGTCGCGGGGCTCAGCGTAAAGCTGCCCTTGCCGTCGGACGACCAGCGCCACGCCTCGTCGCTGCCGGCGCGGCGCGACACGACGTCGACATGGTCCGCCACCATGAAGGCGGCATAGAAACCGACGCCGAACTGGCCGATCAGGCTCGGCCGTTCCTCGGGCGTGTGCTTGGCCAGCTCCTGGCCGAAGGCACGGGTGCCCGACCGCGCGATGGTGCCCAGGTTGCGCGCCAGCTCCTCCTTGCTCATGCCTGCGCCATCATCGCTGATGGTCAGCCGGCGCGCATCCTTTTCCGGATCGATGCGGACCTTGGCATCCTCCGGCAGGGTGCGGGCGGCGTCGGTCAGGGCCTCGAACCGGCGGCGGTCGGTGGCGTCCGCGGCATTGGCGACCAGTTCGCGCAGGAAGATCTCGCGTTCCGAATAAAGCGCATGGACCACCAGGTCGAGCAGCCGCCCGACCTCGGCACTGAATTCATGCTGCTCGCCCCCTGACGTCGCCTGTTCGACCATCTCGTCCTCTTTCCGCTGGGTCATCATGCTTCCGGACGGAATCGCCCGAAGGCATGATGATGATTGCCAAAACAAATACTTAAGGTGGGATGATTCCAGCTCCCTGAAATCATCCCGCTCCAAACACAAAACCGCCGCAGCATATGTGCCATGAAAGGCACGATTTCAATCTCCTGCGGCCCGAACGCCCGCGCCGCGGCGCCTATTCGAAATCCGTCGGCAGCGCCGGATCGTGGTAATGGGCGAACATGCGCGCGACCTGCCGCGGCAGCACCCGCCCCAGCGACAGGTCGGCCGGGACGGCATCCCGGGCGAACCAGCCGACGCCCGAGGTCTCGATGCTGGTCGCCGGCGCGCCCCCGGCCAGGTCGCATACATAGAACAGCTTGGCGCAGGAAAACGGGGTGGCGGGATGCCCCTGGCGCGTGCGGTCCCACAGCGCGGCCAGCTTGCGCACCCGCGCGACATAGCCGCTTTCCTCCCGCACCTCCTTCACCGCGCTCTCGGCCGGGGTGACGTTCACGTCCGCCCAGCCGCCCGGCAGGGTCCAGCGTCCCCCATCCAGCGTCTCGCGCACCATCAGCAGACGCCCGGCCCCGTCGAACACGGCGGCCCGCACATCGACCTTGGGCGTGGCATAGCCCTCCTGCGCGGCGAACAGATCCTCGATCCGCCGGACCGGGGCACCGGTATGGGCCGCCATGACGCGCGCGGCCAGCGCCCGCAACATCTCGTAGCGCTCGCGATCATAGGGATCGCGGGTGAAGGCCAGGCCGGTCTGCGCGATCGCCTGGATCTCGCGCCCCCAGACCAGCCAGTCCGGCTCGACGTCCCCGTTCGACATGTCCGCGTTCCTCCTTATACCCCCCCCTTTATGCCCCCCTTATACCCCCGGCGCGCTCAGCGCGGCGGCGGAAAATCCAGCATGGCGGCGGTATAGGTTTCGACCACCTGGCTGAACGGCATCCCGTCCTGGCGATACAACAACGCGCGATGGCGCAGGATCGCGGCGGGAATGACGATCCGGCCCTGTTCCGCCGGCGGCAGCCTGTGCATTTCCCAACCGTCCGGCAGCGGCGCGAACAGCCTCGTGCTGTCCAGGGTGCGGCGGGTGAAATGCAGGTCGGCCACCGCATGGCCGAACGCCGTGTCGGTCCGTTCCAGCAGCGCGTTCATCGCCGGGGTCAGCCGTGCGGGCACGTACCAGTTATCGGCCACCGACAGCACACGCGACCCGCAGGCCAGTTCCACCCGGCGATAGGCGACCGGCTCGTCGGGCCCGACCGCCAGTTCCTGCCGCTGGGCGGCGCTGGCGGAACGAAAGACGCCCGGCACCCGCCGCGCCACGACACG
>NZ_JABXXP010000366.1 GCF_013376155.1 Nguyenibacter vanlangensis | reverse complement strand
GGCATCGCCGACGGTCATGATCCTGGTGATCGGGGCGGCGGCGCTGGCGCTGCTGTCGGTCGGGGCGGCGGCGGCGTTCTTCGCCCTGCGGGCCGAGCGCGCGGTCTGGCGGAGCGACCTGGGATTCCGGCTGCTGGTCGAAGGGGTGCGGGACCACGCGATCTTCATGCTGGACCCGCTGGGGCGGGTCAGCACGTGGAATGTCGGGGCGCAGCGGCTGAAAGGCTATGCGGCCGCGGAGATCCTGGGACGGGATTTCGCGCAGTTCCATTCGGACGCGGAGCGGGCGGAAGGCGTGCCGCGGCGCATGCTGGCCGAGGCCCGTGCCGGAGCGGTGGTGCGGGAGGGATGGCGCTATCGCAAGGATGGGACGGCGTTCTGGGCGTCGGTGACGCTGGACCCGGTGCGGGACGAGGAGGGCGGGCTGATCGGCTTTGCGACGATCACCCGCGACCAGACCAGGGGGAAGGAGGATGCCGACCGGATCGCGCGGGTGACGCGCAATCTGGACATCGCGCTGGAGAACATGTCGCAGGGCCTATGCCTGTTCGGGGCGGACGGGCGGCTGGTGCTGGCCAACGGACGCTGTGCCGCGCTGTTCGGCCTGGCGGAGCGGGACATGCGGCCGGGCATGGACCATGGCGCGCTGCTGGAGGCGATCCATGCACGGTTGGGCCTGCCCGAGGCGGAGCGGCGGCGGCGGGTGGAGGACGCCCATGCGCGGCATATGGCCCTGCTGCGGCAGGGCCAGGAACAGGGCCAGGAACAGGGGCTGGGCGGGCAGTTGCAACTGCGCCTGGGAGAGGAGATGGCGGTCCAGGTGACCGTGCGGCGGATGGAGGATGGCGGCTGGGTCGCGACCTATGAGGACGTGACCGAGCGCCTGCGGGCCGAGGCGCGCATCGCCTATCTGGCGCATCATGACGGGTTGACCGGGCTGGCGAACCGGGCGCGGTTCAACGAGGCGCTGCGGCGCGAGCTGGCGCTGGCCGAGCGCGACGGGGCGCGGCTGGCGGTGATCGGCATCGACCTGGACAAGTTCAAGGAGATCAACGACCAGCGCGGCCATGCGGTGGGCGACCGGGTGCTGGTGATCCTGGCCGAGCGGATCCGCGGCGTGCGGGCGGTTGACGAACTGGTGGCGCGGCTGGGCGGCGACGAGTTCGCGGCGGCCAAGCGGTTCGACGACATTGCCGAACTGCACGGCTTTATCGGCCGGCTGGAGGATTGCCTGTCGCGGCCGATCGCGCTGGACGGCTTCGAACTGCGGCCGGATGCCAGCATCGGCGTGTCGCTGTTTCCGCAGGATGCCCGGACGGCCGAGGCGCTGATGGGCAATGCCGACCTGGCGATGTATCGGGCCAAGGCGGCGTTGCGCGAGCGGATCTGCTTCTACGAGGCCGAGATGGATGAGGCCGCGCGCAGCCGGCGCGCGCTGGCCGCCGCGTTGTGGGAAGCGGTGGAGCGCGAGCAGTTCCATCTGGATTTCCAGGTGCAGCGGAACGTGTCGAGCGGCGAAGTGACCGGATTCGAGGTGCTGCTGCGCTGGCGGCATCCGGACTGGGGCCTGGTGCCGCCGATGCGGTTCATTCCGCTGGCCGAGGAATGCGGGGCGATCGTGCCGATCGGGGAATGGGTGCTGCGCGCGGCGTGCCGCGAGGCCGCGAGCTGGACCCGGCCCTACAAGATCGCGGTCAATCTCTCGGCCGTGCAACTGGGGGACGAGCATCTGGCGGCGCATGTCGGCGCCATCCTGGTGGAGACCGGGCTGGACCCGCGCCGGCTGGAGCTGGAGATGACCGAGACCGCCATCGTGACGGACAAGGTTCGGTCGTTGCGCACCCTGCGGCAGATCAAGGCGCTGGGCGTGTCGATCGCGATCGACGATTTCGGGGTGGGGTATTCGTCGCTGGATACGCTGCGGACCTTTCCGTTCGACAAGATCAAGCTGGACCGCAGCTTCATGACCGAGGTGGAGCACACGCCGGAATCCAAGGCGATCCTGCGCGCCATCCTGGCGCTGGGGCGCAGCCTGAACATTCCGGTGCTGGCGGAAGGGGTGGAGACGCGTGTGCAGCTCGACATCCTGGATGTCGAGGGATGCACCGAGGCGCAGGGCTATTTCCTGGGCCGTCCCGGCCCGATCACGGCGGACGGGGCCGTCCGGCCCGCCGCGCCCTTCGCGATTCGAGAATAAGGATATCCGGCATCCCGTTTTGAACTCTATAGTGTCGGTAACGGGAATTTTCGCAGGGGGTGCGGGATGCCGAAGGCGGGCGACAGGCGTGGGCTGACGCCGCGGCAGGAGCGGTTCGTCGCGGAATATCTGATCGACCTGAATGCGACCCGGGCGGCGATCCGGGCGGGCTACGACCCGAAGGCGGCCGACCGGTACGGGCCGCGGCTGCTGGGCGAAGCGCGGGTGAAGGCGGCGATCGCGCAAGGCAAGGCGGCGCGGCTGGACCGGGTACAGGTCAGTCAGGATCGGGTGATTACCGAACTGATGCGCCTGGCCTTCTATGACGTGGGGGTGATCGCGGCGCACAGGCTGGACGGGCCGGAGGACGTGGCGCGCCTGCCGGAGGACGTGCGCTGCGCGGTGCTGGGCTGGTCGTGGGACAAGGCGGGGCATTTTACCGTGCGCCTGGCGCCGCGGACGCCGAGCCTGGATCTTCTGGCGCGGCATCTGGGGATGTTGAAGGACGTGCGGCAGCATCTGGGCCGGGACGGCAGGCCGGCCGATCCGCCGGCATTGTTTACGGTGGTGGTGCGCTGAAGCGCGCCCTTTGACCATTTGACGGTAAAATAATCGGTTTTCTTGACATGGGCCGCGCAATGGCGCGGCCGTGAAGGGGGAGTTGCGCGTATGCGACAGCACAAGCAGATGGCGGAAACCGGGCGCGTGCCGGGCGAGGACGGGGCGTTCGGCGTGGTTCCCCTGGCGCGGGTGAGCGGCAGGCGTGGC
>NZ_JABXXP010000365.1 GCF_013376155.1 Nguyenibacter vanlangensis | reverse complement strand
CGTCCGCCGTGGACCAGTCGAAGCCGACCCGCGCGGCGCGGGCGGACAGCTTGCGCGCCCGCAGCAAAGCGGGCAGGGCGGCCGGAATTCCGTCCAGCGTGCCGGATTCCCGCCGGGCCAGCCTTTCCTGCGCCTTGCCGTCCTCCCATTGGCCGGGCCTGGCCGGCGCGTCGCCGAACACGTGGGGATGCCGGCGGATCATCTTGTCGCCGATCATCGTCGCCACGGTCGCGAAATCGAACCATCCGGCTTCTTCGGCCATGCGCGCGTGATAGACCACCTGCAGCAGCAGGTCGCCCAGCTCGTCGGGCAGGGCGGCCCAGTCCTGGCGGGCGATCGTATCCTCGACCTCGTACGCTTCCTCGATCGCATAGGGGGCGATCGAGGCGAAATCCTGTTCGCGGTCCCAGGGGCATCCGTCCTTCGGGTCGCGCAGGCGGGCCATGATCTCGATCAGGCGGGCGATCGCGTGGGCGGGGTCGGGCATCGGGCGGGTTCCTTTGGAAGATTCGGGCGGCGCGTTCCTGGCGCATTCTTACGGGCCTGGGACAGAATGGCATAGTTTCCGCGGGAAGCGGACGGGCTGGCTGGGCGGGCAGGGCGGGACTATAGTCGCGCTCCCCGGACGGCGGGGCAGCGGGAACGGATGGGTCATGGGCGAGCAGGCGACACTCTTCATCGACGGCGAGGCAGGCACGACGGGGCTGGGCATTCGCCAGCGCCTGGCCGCCCTGCCGGTGACGGTGCGTTCGATCGATCCCGTGCTGCGCAAGGATGCCGGCGCGCGCTATGACATGATGTGCGCGGTCGACCTGGTGGTGCTGTGCCTGCCTGACGCGGCGTCGCGTGAGGCGGCCGGCATGGTCGAGGCGATCCGGGCGGAGGGGCGTGCCGCACCGCGCCTGCTGGATGCCAGCACGGCCTTTCGCGTCGATCCGGGCTGGACGTACGGCTTTCCGGAGATGGACCCGGGCCAGGCGGCCGCGATCGCCGCGTCGTCGCATGTCACGAACCCCGGATGCTATCCGACCGGGGCGATCGCGCTGTTGCGCCCGCTGGTGCGGGCGGGGATCATGGCGCCCGATTTTCCCGTCACCATCAACGCGGTCAGCGGCTATAGCGGCGGCGGCCGGGCGGTGATCGAGGCGCACGAGCATGATGACGGCCCGGCGTTCGAGCTGTACGGGCTGGGCCTGGCCCACAAGCACCTGCCGGAAATGACCCGCTATGCCGGCCTGACGCGCACGCCGCTGTTCGTGCCCTCGGTGGGGCATTTCCCCCAGGGGATGATCGTGTCGATTCCGCTGCATCTCGACATGCTGGCGGGCCGGGTCACGGGCGAGGACCTGCGGGCGGTGCTGGCGGATCATTTCGCCGGTTCGGACCGGATCGCCGTGGCCGATGCCCAGGATACGCTGTCGGCCGATACACTGGCCGGCACGGACCTGATGGAGTTGCGGGTCCATTGCAACGAATCGCGCCGCCAGGCGGTGCTGACCGCGCGACTCGATAATCTGGGCAAGGGGGCGTCGGGGGCGGCGATCCAGAATATCGCCCTGATGCTGGGCCTGGCGTCGCCCGCGCCGCGCGCCGCCTGACGCGGTCGGACCTTTCCCCAACCCGCCTGGCGTCGGGCGGGTCGTAACGTGTTTCAACAGGGCTAAAATCACGTCCTGCCTATTTCCACGACGATGGACAGGTTTCCCCGTTCATCGTTGGACATAGTCCGGGTGTTATATTGAGCAGGCCACCCGACAGAGGGGGCGCCCAGACTAGCACGGTGGCGCTTCCACGCTACCCGCACTTTGCCACGGGGCCACGGGGCCCGGTGAATCGCCCGTTCGCCATTTGCCACGCTCGCCCATTTGCTGGTAAGCAACGCCGCAGGCGAGAGTGACGGAATGGTAGACGTAGTCGGCTCAAAATCGACCGCCGCAAGGCATAGGGGTTCGAGTCCCCTCTCTCGTACCACCGTTTCCGGACAGGATGATGTCTTCTCTCCCTGCCAATCTCGCCCCGGATGATCTTGCCCCCGATGATCTCGTCCCGGGCAATTCCGCCGTCAGGCCGGGCCGGCGGCCCGGTAATCCCTGTTTTTCCTCGGGGCCGTGCGCCAAGCGGCCGGGCTGGTCGCTGGACGCGCTGTCCGGCGCGCTGCTGGGCCGGTCGCATCGGGCGGCCGAGGGGCGGGCGCGGCTGAACGAGGTCATCACCCGTTCGCACGCCCTGCTGGGCATGCCGGCGGACTGGAAGCTGGGGATCGTGCCGGCCTCGGATACCGGGGCGGTCGAGATGGTGCTGTGGTCGCTGGTCGGCCGGCGCCCGGTGGATGTGCTGTCCTTCGAGAGTTTTTCGGCCACCTGGGCCAACGACATCGTGGCGCAGTTGCAGGCGCCCGGGGCGCGGGTGCTGCAGGCCGAGTACGGCAGGCTGCCGGACCTGGCGCGGATCGACTGGTCGCATGACGTGGTGCTGGCATGGAACGGCACGACGTCGGGGGTGCGCATTCCCGACGGGTCCTTCATCCCCGACGAACGCGAGGGGCTGGTGATCTGCGACGCGACCTCGGCGGCGTTCGCGATGGACCTGCCGTGGGAGAAGCTGGATGTCGTCACCTGGTCCTGGCAGAAGGTCCTGGGCGGCGAAGCCGCGCACGGCATGCTGGCCCTGTCGCCGCGCGCCGTGCGGCGGCTGGAGGAGATGCCGCCGCCGCGGGCGCTGCCCAAGATCTTCCGCCTGACCGAGAAGGGCAGGCTGATCGAGGGGATCTTTCGCGGCGACACGATCAACACGCCGTCGATGCTGTGCGTCGAGGACGCGCTGGACGGGCTGCGCTGGGCGGAGTCCATCGGCGGCCTGCCGGCGCTGGTCGCGCGCAGCCGGGCCAACCTGGATGTCGTGTCGGAGTGGGTCGCGCGATCCGGCTGGGCGGCCTTTCTGGCCGAAAATCCGGCCGAGCGGTCCAGC
>NZ_JABXXP010000364.1 GCF_013376155.1 Nguyenibacter vanlangensis | reverse complement strand
GACTACCCCGCAGCGCCCGTACTATCCGCAACAGGGCTACGCCCCTCCGCCACCCCCGCCGCCGCCGCGCTATTACGGACGCCCCGCCTATCCGCCGCCGCCGCCCCCTCCTCCGCCGGGCTATTACAACGGCTACTGACGCCCGGATCCTCGGGGCCCGGGCCGTTCATGCCCGGGCCGCATGAAAAAAGGCGCCCGCACGATGCGGACGCCTTTTTCCCGTTCCGACCGAACGGACCGCAGGTTCAGGCCATCAGCGCCTCGGGCTCGGCCCGGGTCCGCTTGACCAGCAGCTTGTTCAGCGCATGGACATAGGCCCGCACGGCCGAGACCAGCGTATCGCTGTCCGCCCCCTGCCCGTCCACCAGCTTGCCGTCCTCTTCCAGCCGCACCGTGGTCCGCGCCTGGGCATCGCTGCCCTCGGTCACCGCACCCACCGAATAAAGCTGCAGCGTCGCGTCGTGGGGATAGATGGCGCGCACCGCGTTGAACGCCGCATCGACCGGCCCCTGGCCGTTCACCGTGGCGTCGCGGGCTTCCCCGTCGACCTCCAGCACCAGCGCGGCGCGCGCCGGGCGCTTGGACCCGGCCTCGACCTCCAGCGACACGAACCGGATGCGGGCATGATCGCGCGCTTCGTCATCGACCAGCGCCGCCAGGTCCTCGTCATAGACGACCTTCTTGCGGTCGGCCAAATCCTTGAAGCGCACGAACGCGTCGTTCAATTGCGCGTCGTCCATGTCGCCATATCCCATGGCCTTCAGCTTGTCGCGGAACGCTGCGCGGCCGGAATGCTTGCCCAGCACCAGCGACGAACGCGTCCAGCCCACGCTCTCCGGCGTCATGATCTCATAGGTCGCGGCATTCTTCAGCACGCCGTCCTGATGGATGCCGCTCTCATGGGCAAAGGCATTGCGGCCGACGATCGCCTTGTTGGGCTGCACGTCGAAACCGGTGATCGTCGCCAGCATGCGCGACACCCGCAGCAGATTCCCGGTCCGGATGTCGTTGCGATAGGGCAGCACGTCCTGGCGGGTGCGCAGCGCCATCACGATCTCTTCCAGCGCCGCATTGCCCGCGCGCTCGCCGATGCCGTTGATGGTGCACTCGATCTGCCGCGCGCCCGCCGAGACCGACGCGATGGTGTTCGCCACCGCCAGGCCCAGATCGTTATGATTGTGGGCCGAGAAGATCACCCTGTCCGCGCCCGGCACGCGCGCGCGCAGGTCGGCGAAGATCCGCGCCATGTCCTCGGGCGTCGCATAGCCCACCGTATCGGGGATGTTGATCGTCGTGGCCCCGGCCTTGATCGCGGCCTCGACGCAGCGGCACAGAAAGTCCGGATCGGTGCGCGACCCGTCCTCGGCCGACCATTCGACGTCGTCGGTGAACTGGCGCGCCGCCATGTTGCCGGCGGTGATCAGCTCCAGCACCGTCTCGGGCTCCATCCGCAGCTTGTATTTCATGTGCAGCGGCGAGGTGGAGATGAAATTATGAATGCGGCCGCGCTCCGCCGGACGGATGGCCTCGCCCGCGCTGGCGATGTCGTTCTTGCCGCCGCTGCGCGCCAGCGCGCAGATCACCGGCCCCCGGACGGTCGAGGCGATCTGGTGCACGCTCTCGAAATCGCCCTTCGACGCCACGGGAAAGCCCGCCTCGATCACGTCGACGCCCAGTTCGGCCAGCGCCTCGGCCATCCGGAGCTTCTCGGTCAGGTTCATCGAGAAACCGGGGGATTGTTCGCCGTCGCGCAGCGTCGTGTCGAAAATGATGACGCGGTTGCCGTCGATGCGGCCGAAGGACGGATGGTCGATCGTCATGGGGAATATACCTCGGACTTGTGCCGGATGTTCGCCTTGTGAACGCCGCGGGCGGCGTTCCCTTCCTGCATGCGGGCCCGGGCCCGCATCATCCCCTGGGCGTGCCGGCATCGCGCCGGCCCTGAACGCTCAGGGGCAGATAAGTCGAAGGCGAAGGAGGAGCGCCCCGCGTCCACGGGCGCACGACAGCGCAGGCGCTTGCGCACCCATCCCGCCGGCCAACATGAACGTCACGCGATCCATGGGCGGCACCATACAGGCCGATCCGCCGATTGCAACCGAAATTGCAATCGAAATTGCAACCGAATTCGCGCGGAAAGCCGCCCCCAACGATCGACGCGACCGGCCGATCAGCCAGTCAGCCGCGTCACCCCGCCGGCCGAGGCGAAATACCGGTCGATCGCCTGCTTCATCGCCCCCGCGACCATCATCCGGTGCCCGGCCTGGCGCAGCGCCGCCTCGTCCAGCCGGTTGGACATGAACCCCATCTCGACCAGGACCGAGGGAATATCCGCCGATTTCAGCACCACGAACGCCGCATGGCGCGACGGATTGGGCAGCAGCCCGATCCGCGGCTGGAACGCCGCGACCACGCTGCTGGCCATATGGGCGGCGCCGCGACGCGTCTCCTCGGTCACCAGGCTGGCCAGTATGGCCTGCACCTCCGGCGAGGCGGCATGGACCTGCGGCCCGCCGAACCGGTCGGCGCTGTTCTCGGTGCGCGCCAGCGCCGCCGTCTGCGCGTCCGACGCCTGGCCCGACAGGGTATAGACGCTGGCCCCGCGCACGCCGCGATCGGTCAGCGCATCGGCATGCATCGAAATGAACAGCGCGGCCCGGTGGGTATGGGCGATCTCGACCCGCCCTTCCAGCGGAATGAACCGGTCGTCCGCGCGCGTCATCGCCACGCGATACGCCCCGCTGGCCAGCAATTGCCGCCGCAATTCCGCCGCCGCCGCCTCGGCGATATGTTTCTCATAGGTGCCGGAAACCCCGATCGCGCCCGGGTCCTTGCCGCCATGGCCGGGGTCCAGCATGACCAGCGGCAACGGCGCCGCCGCCCGGCCGACGATGGCCGGCGCACCCGGATGATGCCCGCCCTGCCCGTGCCCACCATGATGCACCGCCGCCCGCGCCGGCAGCGTCACG
>NZ_JABXXP010000363.1 GCF_013376155.1 Nguyenibacter vanlangensis | reverse complement strand
CCGGTCGGGATCGGCCGCGACGCCGGCGTCCCCTGCCGCGCGCTTCATGGTGGTCCCGGCCAGCGGGCCGGGCACGGACCGAAGGGTCACGACGGGCTCAGACCTGCTTGATCTCGCGTTCCTTCTCCGCGAGCATCTCGTCGATCCGCTTCACATACTGGTCCGTCAGCTTCTGGACCGCGTCCGACCACACCTTGACATCGTCCTGGCCGATATCGCCCTTCTTTTCATGGGCCTTGGCCTGGTCCATGCCGTCGCGGCGGACGCCCCGCACCGCGATCTTGGCGTTTTCGGCGTATTTCCCGGCCGTCCGCGCCAGGTCGTTACGCCGTTCCTCGGTCAATTGCGGAATCGGCACGCGCACTGTCTGTCCGTCCGCCGCCGGGTTGAGGCCCAGCCCGCTGTCGCGAATCGCGCGCTCCACCGCCCCGACCAGCGAGCGGTCCCAGACCTGGACCGTCAGCATCCGCGCCTCGGGCACCGCGATCGAGCCGACCTGCGTCAGCGGCACCTCGCCGCCATACGCCTCGACACGCACCGGCTCGAGCAGCGCCGGACTGGCACGACCGGACCGCAAACCGGCGAAGTCGCGGCGCAGGCTTTCCAGCGCGCCGTCCATCCGACGGGTCAGGTCATCCAGCAGTGTCTTCTGATCAGCAGCCACAATGGCCCTCCATAGTCAAAACGGGCGGCGTATCGACGCGCCGCCCTGTCTCATCGTCCCGTGTCCGGCACCGTCGCGCAAACGGCGCGGAACATTCAGCGCGCCTCGACGATTCGGGTGAACAGCCCCTCGCCCCGCATCACCCGCGAGAACGCGCCCGGGGCGTGGATGTTGAATACCACGATCGGCAGCCGGTTCTCGCGCGCCAGGCTGATCGCCGCGGCATCCATGACATGCAGATCCTTGGCCAGCACGTCCAGATAGGTCAACGTCTCGAAACGGGTCGCATTCCCGTCCTTGCGCGGGTCGGCGGAATAGACGCCGTCGACCTGGGTGCCCTTCAGCAGGGCGTCGCAGTCCATTTCCGCCGCCCGCAGCGCGGCGGCGGTATCGGTGGTGAAGAACGGGTTGCCGGTGCCGGCGGCGAAGATCACCACCCTGCCCTTTTCCATGTGCCGCACCGCGCGCCGGCGGATATAGGGCTCGGCCACCGACGACATGTGGATCGCCGACATGACCCGGGTCGGCACCCCGTGGCGTTCCAGCGCGTTCTGCACCATCAGCGCGTTGATCACCGTGGCCAGCATGCCGGCATAATCGCCCTGGGCGCGGTCCATGCCGCGCGCCGCCGCCGCGACGCCGCGGAAGATGTTGCCGCCGCCGATCACCAGGCAGACCTCGACCCCCGATTGCGCCACCGCCGCCACGTCGCCGGCGATCGTGTCGACCATGTGGGGGGCGATGCCGTAGCTGCCGTCCCCCATCAGGGCCTCGCCCGATATCTTCAGGAGCACACGCCGATAATCATGGCCGTTTTCTGATGCTTGCTCGGTCATATGCCCCGGATCCTCCAAATGTGAACGAACGCCGGGGATGCCCTGGCCGGACCTCACCCATGCAATTCCTCTTATCGCCGCTCGTGACCGCTCACAAGCCGACGGGCGCAGAATAGCACCCGCCCGCGAAACCGTTACGACGCGTCGTCCAGGCCAATGGCCCGCAGGCGGGCGCGTTCCTCGTCCCAGCCGGCGCGTTCCTTCACGTTCAGGAACAGATGGCAGGTCCGATCCAGCAGGCGCGACAGGTCCTTGCGCGCGCGTTCGCCGATCGCGCGGATCCGGCTGCCCTTCTCGCCGATCAGGATCGCCTTGTGGCCCGGACGCGCGACATAGATCGTGACCTCGATCCGCACCGAGCCGTCGGGCTGCTCACGAAAACTTTCGGTCTCGGCCGTCGCAGCATAGGGCACTTCCTCGTGCGTCTGCAAAAAGATCTGCTCGCGCACCAGTTCGGCCGCCAGCAGCCGATCGGGCAGGTCGGTCAGGTCGTCCTCGGGATAAAGATAGGGCCCCTCGGGCAGCGACGCGGCCAGCGCGTCCAGCAGGTCCTCGACCCCGTCGCCGCTGCGCGCGCTGACCATGAAGACCTGCCCGACATCCAGCAGCGACGACAATTCGGCGGTCAGGGGCAGCAGCGCCTGGCGGTCCACCAGGTCGGTCTTGTTCAGCACCAGCCACACCCGCCGGCGCGATGACGCCAACCGGGCCAACCGGGCCACGATCGCGTGCACGTCATCAGCCAGGCCGCGCCGCGCATCGACCAGCAGCAGCGTGATGTCGGCATCCTCGGACCCCGTCCAGGCCGCGGCCACCATCGCCCGGTCCAGCTTGCGCCGGGGCTTGAAGATGCCCGGCGTGTCCACCAGCAGGATCTGGCTCGCCCCCCGCATCAGGATGCCCAGAACCCGAAAGCGCGTCGTCTGCGCCTTGGGCGAGACGATCGACAATTTGGCGCCGGCCATGCGGTTCAGCAGCGTTGACTTGCCCGCATTCGGCGCCCCGACGATGGCGACGAAGCCGCAGCGCGTGGTCATGATTCCTTTTCCTTTCGACGCGGCATCAGACGATTTGCCGCAACAGGTCGGCGGCGGCGGCGCTCTCCGCCGCACGCTTGCTGCCCGCCACCCCTTCGGCCGACTGTCCGGCCGCGGTGACCGCTATGACGAAGCGCGGCGCATGAGACGGACCGTCCACCTGCACCGTGCGATAGGCCGGCAAAGGCAGGCCGCGCGCCAGCACCCATTCCTGCAGCGCGGTCTTGGGGTCCTTGGGCGGCTGCGCCTGGGCCACGATCGCCTCGTTCCACGCCGCGCGCACGAACGCGCGGGCGGGCTCCAGCCCGCCATCCAGATAGATCGCCCCCAGGATCGCCTCGACCGCGTCGGCCAGGACATTGGCCATCTGCCGGACGCCGGCACGGGCCTCATGCTCGGCCACGTTCAGCACCGGCGGCAGGTCCATCCCCTCG
>NZ_JABXXP010000362.1 GCF_013376155.1 Nguyenibacter vanlangensis | reverse complement strand
GGCCATGGCGCCCATGCCCGGCATGCCAATGCCCGGCACGGACGCGAAAGGCACGGACGCGATGCCCGGCATGGATGCCATGCCGGGCATGACGGACGGCCCGGCCGCCACGCCGGCCCCAACCCCCATCCCCCCTGCGGTCACCTATGTCGGCGGCATGCCTCCGGTCATGGACTACAACACCTACCTGCACGCGCTGCTCGACCAGTTCGAGGTCCGCGCCGGCGCCCGGGGCGGGCAGTTCCGCTATGACGGCCAAGCCTGGTTCGGCACCGATTACGACAAGCTCTGGCTGAAATCCGAGGGCACGCTCGGCCCCGGCGGCCGGTTCGGCGACGGCGACCACGAACTGCTCTATGACCGCGCCGTCACCCGCTATTTCGACGCGCAATCCGGCATCCGGCTCGACATCGACGACGGCCCCGCCCGCGCCTGGGGCGCATTCGGCGTCGAAGGCCTGGCGCTCTATTTCTTCCAGTTGGAGGCCACCGCCTATGTCGGCGACCACGGCGTCGCCGGCCGGGTGCAGGGATCATACGATCTGCTGCTGACCAACCGGCTGATCCTGCAACCCCAGGCCGAACTCAACGCCTATTCCGCCGCCGACCGCGCCCGCGGCACGGGCGCCGGCCTGTCCGACCTCGATACCGGGCTCAGGCTCCGCTACGAATGGCACCGCAAGTTCGCGCCCTATCTGGGCGTGGCCTATCACGATCTCTTCGGCCGGTCCGCCCGCTTCTCCCACGAAAGAGGGCAGGGGGCGCACACGCTCGGCGTCACCTTCGGCATCCGGATGTGGTTCTGACGGCCGGCCGGGGAGGGCGGCCTCCCCGGCCTGGCCGCCGCCGGAGCGACTCTCAGAACCGCATCCGCACCCCGCCGAAGACGGCGCGCGGCGACCCGGCATAGATCGACCCGGTCCGGGTCGCCAGCACGGCGGCCCCGGCCTGCCGCCCGTTGGCCTGCAGCACGTCGGTGATATTGGCCGCCCCCGCGACATAGGTCGCATCGGCCAGGTTCCGCACCTCGACATAGCCATGCAGCCGGTGCGCCCAGCCCATGCGGCGGGGCGGGTCGTAATGCAGCTCCAGATTGACCAGCCCATAGCCCGGTGCGCGCAGCCGGTTGGCATTGTCCAGCCAGTACGCGCTGCGCCACGTCACCTCGACAGAACCGCCCAGCCCCTCCAGCAGCCCGTCCGGCTGGTCGTACAGCACCCGCGCATTCAGGAAATTCGGGATTACACCGGGAATATTCCGCCCCGACCGGTCGAAGGCGCGCGACAGCGCGCTGTTGGACAGGATTTCGGTATAACGCGTATAGATCTGGTTGTCGTAGGTATAGCTCAGCCTGACCCGCGCGCCCGGCAAGGTCCTGTGCAGCGGCGCCCACTCCGCCCCCAGCTCGACGCCCCGATGCTGCGTCGCCGGCGCGTTGAATGCATAAGACCCGACACTGTTCACCCCGGCCGACTGGCTGACCAGCTCGTCACGGTAGAATTCGTAAAACCCCGTTGCCTGCAGGCGTAATGCCCGCGACGGATGCCAGTCGGCGCCCAGATCGATCCCGACGCTGGTGGTGCTCTTCAACTGCGTGTTGTTGCCATACGTGCCCTGCGGGGTCACGAACAGGTTCGACGTCGCCGGCGTCGCATAGGCCGTGCCGACGCGCGCATGCACCGTCCAGTCCGAGGCGGGCGCATAGACCAGCGCCGCCTCGGGCGCCAGGTTGAAGAAAAATCGGTCGGCGGTAACCCAGGTCCGGGCCTGCCCGCGCGCGCTGTAACTATACAGCGTCTCCACCGCCCCCAGGTCGGAATAGGTGCCCCCCAGCCCGATGACGGCATGCCAGCGCGGCGCGAACTGCCAATCCTCCTGGAACCGCGCGCCCAGATTCCATTGATGGCCATAGGCGGTACTGTTCAGCGCCCCCCGCGTCGCCCCGCCTTCCGGCGTCAGGTTATAGACCTGGTAGCCGAAATCCAGATAATCGAAATTCACCCCGGCAAAGCTGGTCAGGTTCGTGGCGCCGATCCGCCCGCGATTCGTGATGTCGCTGCTGACCGCATAGGAATTGTACGGGCCGACGAAACTGGTGACCGAGGTCGGCTGGTCGACATGCCGCTGGTCATAGGTGAATTGCGTGCGCCAGGTCGTCCGGCTGTCGATATCATGTTCCCAGCGCAACCCCACGATGCTGCGCCGGTCGAACCGGCCCAGCCCGGCCTGCTGGGGGCTCAGCGCCCGCGTCGCGCCGTAACGGCCATTCACCAGCAGATTGACCGTCGCGCATCCCGCCGCCGCCTGCGCGGCATCTGCGCAGCCCGCCTGATAGGGATTCCGGCGATACTGGTCCAGCGACAGCCGCAACGGCAGGAAGGCATCCGTCACGTTATTGACGAATTTCAGGACCAGCCGGTCCGACGGCGTCAGGCTGACGCGCAGCCGCGCATTCTCCGTCGCAGTCGCATAGCTGCTATTGGCGATGAACCCGTTGCTCCGCACGTCGCTACCGAAGACCATCAGGTCATAGGCCCGGTTGCCGGCGCCCAGCGTGACGTAAGTGTTGATCATGCCGAAACTGCCGAAATCCGACCCCAGCTCCAGCCCATGGATGTCGGCGCCGTCGCGGGTGCGGAAATCGATCGCGCCATTGATCGCATAATTGCCATACAGCGTCGAGGCCGGCCCCTGGAACACGTCGACCCTGTCATAGGCATGCGGATCGATCAGGTCGGACCGCGCCGTGCCGTCGGGCTGGGTCATCGGAAACCCGTCCTCCAGCACCTGGATGTTCTTCAGGCCATAGGATTGCCGATCCCCCGACCCGCGGATCGACACCACGACATCGCGCGGCCCGTTGCCGGCCACGAAGCTGACGCCGGGCACGGTGACCAGCATGTCCGCCACCGTCTGGGCGGCCTGCCCGGCAAAGCTGCTCCGCCCGGCGCCGTACGTGGTCTGCCCCGCCGG
>NZ_JABXXP010000361.1 GCF_013376155.1 Nguyenibacter vanlangensis | reverse complement strand
CAAAATGCGGCGCCGGCAGATGCGGGCGAGGCCGTGATCGTCACCGGCACGCATGCCGTCGGCCGCCACGCGCGGCAGAGCACGGCGCCGGTGTCGGTCGTCACGTCCGCCGTCCTGCGCCGTTCGGGACAGATGAATCTGGCGGATGCCCTGACCCGCACATATTCTTCGATCAACGTCGTCGCCATGGGGGCGGACGTCGCGGCCCTGACATCGACGATCCAGATGCGCGGCCTGGGCCCGAACGAGGTGCTGGTCCTGGTCGACGGCAAGCGCCGCCATACGACCGCCAATATCGTGCAGGATGCGGGGCCGCAATTCGGCGCGACCGGGGCGGACCTGAACACCATCCCCGCGAACATGATCGACCATATCGAGGTTCTGGAGGACGGCGCGGCGGCATTGTACGGATCGGATGCGATCGCCGGCGTGGTCAATATCATTACCAGGAAGCAGGATCACGGCGTGAGCGCCAGCGTCCAGACGGGCGCCAACGCCTATAACGGCGACGGATGGAACTACCAGGCGAACGCGGATGGCGGCCTGAAATGGGGGAGCGACGGATTCCTGCATCTCAGCGGGCAGGTCTATCACACGGACCATATGATCGTGGGGGCCGCCGATCATCGCCTGCTGGGATACTGGCCCGTGGGGGCGACGACATCTGGCTATTACACCGGCGTCGTCCCCAACGCGAAGCCGGTTCCCGTCAATTCCAACGAGATTCTGGGAACGCCCGAGGAAACGCGCGAAAATCTCGGGATCGGCTGGGGCAAGGAGATCATCGGCAGCCGCCTGCAATTCTATGGCAACCTGACCTATATGCATCGTCATGGCGAGGGGATCGAAAATTACCGAATCCCCAGCAAGGCGCCCATCATGTGGCCGAACGGCTTCACGCCGATCGAAACGAACGAGGAAAACGACTACGGGGTGACGTTCGGCCTCAAGGGCGACCAGTTGTTCGGCGGCTGGGACTGGGACCTCAGCACGACCTATGGCGCGGACGAAACCAAGATGGGCAACAAGGATACCGCCAATCTCGGCATGCTGTCCTCGAGCTGTTCGACCAACCCGGCGGATATCGGTTTCTACTCGTCCGAGGGATGCGGCTATTCTCCGTACAAGACGCGGGCGGAGACCTATCGCATGGCTCAATGGACCAACAATCTCGATGTCCGGCGCCGCTTCAGCATCGCCCAGATCGTGCCGGTGACGTTCGCCGCGGGGGCCGAGCACCGGCTCGAGACCTATGAGATCGATGCGGGCAATCCGAACTCGTACGAGGTCGGGGGGACCCAGGGCTATGCGGGCCTGGGGCCGGCCAGCGCCGGGAACTGGGACCGCGATATCTATGCGGCCTATGCCGACGGCGATTTCCATCCGCTGCGCCACTGGGACCTGGATTTCGCCGGCCGGTTCGAACATTATACCGACGTGGGCAACACCGAGAACGGCAAGGTTTCGACCCGCTACGACTTTACCCCCCGTTTTGCCGTCCGCGCGACCATCAGCACGGGCTTCCGCGCCCCGACCCTGGCCGAAGAACATTACAGCTCGATGAATGTGGGCCCGAACAACGCCAACGGACTTCTCGCGGTGTCCTCGGCCGCGGCGAAGGCCCTCGGGGCGCAGCCGCTCAAGCCGGAGCGGTCGGTCAGCGAGAGCGGCGGCTTCGTGTTCGAGCCGCTGATCGGGCTGCATGTCGAAACCGACGTCTATCAGATCAACCTGCGTGACCGCATCGTGGGCGGCGGCGCCGTGAACGGCCAGCCCGCCATCGATGCGATCCAGGCCATGGGCTATACGCTGTCCGAGGCGGCGCTGCAGAATCCGGCGCAGGACGTGGCTTATTACATGACGAACGGCGCCAGCACGCGTACCCAGGGCCTGGATATCAAGGCCGATTATACGTTCCATTTCCACGATTACGGCAATCTGATGCTGACCATGTCGCTGGATCTCAACCGCACGCGCCTGCATCACAATGCGCTGGATTCGCAGGGGCAGCCGCTGCTCAACGCGCAGAACGCGGCCTATATCACGACCGAATATCCGCGCAGCAAGCTTATCCTGGATGCGTATTACACGGTCGGAAAATGGGACATCAATCTCCGCCAGACCCGCTACGGCGAGACGACCAGCATGATGACCTATCAGGACTGGACCAACCAGAATCTGAAATGCCCCCTGGACGGCATGTCCCTGGCCTTTTCCAATACCTGCTTCGGGCAGTTCAAGAACACCCCGCGCTGGCTGACCGACCTGGAGGTCGGGTACCGGTTCAGCCCGAAATGGCATCTCGCGATCGGGGCAAACGATATCTTCAATGTCCGTCCGCGCAAGGTGCCCCAGATCCTGAACGCGCTGGGGGCGATGCCGTATGACCAGTTCTCGCTGCAGGTTCCGATCAGCGGCGCCTATTACTATGCGCGCCTGAACGCGGCGTTCTGAACGCCGCGTCCCCGCCGGGTCAGCGCAGGCCCAGTGCCGGCGCGACCTCGCGGGCGATCAGTTCGATCGACCGCAGCGTCTGGGCGTGGGGTGGGTCCATGGGGTGAACCTGGCAGGCAATGTCGGTGACGCGCGCCAAGGTCCTGTCCGCGCGCAGCGAGCGGATGACGTCGTCCGGCGTGCCGACATGCAGATCCATCCTGCGGATCAGCATCTCCAGCGTCTGCGCGCCGTCCGGTTCCTTCACCAGCCCCGAACGGCGGATGCCGGCTTCCGCCAGGGCATGGGCCTCGGCACGGCTGTCAGCGACGAAAACGCTGCGCGATCCCATGATGCGCGGCACGCATCCCGCCGGCAGCGCCGCAAGATAGGCATCCACGATCGGATCCTGGATGTCCCACAGCGCGGCATCCGGCGCGTCGTCCGGACGGGGCTGGGTCCGCGACAGCATCAGTCCATCCCCCGCCGCGCCGGCGCGGGCACCGCCCCCGGCCGAGAACGTCGCCTGCCAAAGCCGCGACA
>NZ_JABXXP010000360.1 GCF_013376155.1 Nguyenibacter vanlangensis | reverse complement strand
GACATCACCGACCCGCCGCCCGCCCCACTCGGGCGCGATGCCGGTCGCGACGCCGACCGCGACGGGGATTGAGCAGCCTGCCAGTCTCCTTCAGCCCCGGTCTTCAGCCAGGGACCCTGCGCCGTCGGGTGCGCGGATGTTCCGGCCATTCCATCAGCACGTTCTCGACCGCCTGCGGGTCGGTCCGCTCGGCCTCTGCGAACAATTCGTCCGCCCGCGCCTGGTCGCCATGCTCTTCCGCCCGCAGGGCGGCCTCGGCCAGGCGGCGCGCCAGTTCATGCTTGCCCGCCCCGGCATGGGCCGGCTTGTCGTCGTCTTCGATAAATCGGGACATCACACGCATCCTTCCCTGCGCGCGTCCGCGCGCGTTGGTCCTCGGCAAATCGCCCGCAGCAAATCTTCCGGACGGACGGATCGCGGACGCGCCGTCTCCAAATCCGTAACTGCGACAAAACACATGTAGGCGTCGGGGCGCGCACATCCATGGGGCGCCGGCAAAAGGCCGCTTGACAATGGCGGCCGGATCCCGTCTTGGGGCGTGGAACAATTTGCCCTATCCAACGTTGCGCTTCAGTCCGGACTCCAAGTCCGGACCTCATGTCCGGACCCCGGGTTTGGAACAGCATGGCACAAAGGTTTCTCTCACGCGGCCGGCCGATCCGGCCACGTTCGATCCTGCTGGCAGCGCTGCTGGTCCTGGGTGGTTGCTGCGCCCATGACGGTACCGGCGACCATGTCCATCGCGGCCCGTACGGCTCCGTCGGCATGGGCTATGGCGGCTCCTAGGGGCTACCGTCGCATGCTGCAGAAAAGACCGGCTCTCGCCATGATTTGCGCACAGGCGGCGGCCATTCCTGGCATTGTTGCGTAGTTTCCATCAGGAGAACGACAATGGTCCATCTGGGGATTCAACTGGGAATGGTCGGCCTTGTGTCCGGCCTGCTCGTCGCCTGTGGCATCCAGGTCGCGCGTCTCGTCGAAACGCGGATCGACCCCGATTTGTCGGTGTTGAATCGGCCGGCCGGCCTGGACATCTGACAGCCGGACGGCAAGGCTTCGCGTTTGGTGCCGCCGCGGATAATCGCCGCCGGCGCGTCGTGACCGGCCGCGCTTTGCGGCCTTTTCTCGCGGGAGAATTCCAGATGATCCGTTCCTTCCTGATCGCCGGCATGGTCCTGGCCGTCCCGGCGCTGGCCGCGGCACCGGTCCAGGCCCGTACCGTCCCGGTCACCGGGCCGTTCGTTCCGGCCGCCGGCGCCTCGTCTGCGGTGACCGGCCGTTTCACCGGCACGCTGGATGAGAAGCGCAACCTCGTCACCTACACTATTAAATATAGCGGGCTGAGCGGTCCGGTCATGGCGGCGCATTTTCACGGCCCGGCCGATCCGGGGCAGGATGCCGGGGTCATGGTGCCGATCAAGGGGCCTTATGCCAGTCCGCTGCACGGCGCGGTGGTCATGACGCCGGAGCAGGTGACGGCGCTGCGGGCCGGCCGGGTCTATGTCAACCTGCACACCGAGGCCCACCCGAACGGCGAAGCCCGCGCCCAACTGCAGGTGCGCGGCGCCCGATAGCCGGCCGAACGCCGTCCAGGGCGGATCGTGATCGGGTGGAACCGCCCGATCACGTGAAGACGCAATGACGTCCAGCCCGGGCAGGCCACTAAAATATTGATTCTAGAGCAGA
Source organism: Nguyenibacter vanlangensis (assembly GCF_013376155.1). Classification (GTDB taxonomy): domain Bacteria; phylum Pseudomonadota; class Alphaproteobacteria; order Acetobacterales; family Acetobacteraceae; genus Gluconacetobacter; species Gluconacetobacter vanlangensis. Next base: position 1,311 of record NZ_JABXXP010000360.1, on the reverse strand, counting down.
TCCCGTTCAAACGGACTCGTTTGAACGGGTGAAGATGCTCTATAAAATAATGACTTAGAGCATTTCCACTGAACCGGTGTTCAGTGGAAATGCTCTAGTGACCGGCGGTACGGGAAAACAGATTGATGATCGCCACGCCCAGGACGATCAGCACCATCCCCACGATCGCCGGTCCGTCCAGATATTGTTTCAGCCAGATCCGGTTGATGACGGAAATCAGCACGATACCCGCGCCCGACCACACGGCATAGACGATGCCGGTCGGCATGGTGCGCAGGGTCAGCGACAGCAGGAAGAACGCCACGCCGTACAGGCCGAGCATCAGCGCCGTGGGCAGCGGGCGGGAAAAACCATCCGATAATTTCAGTAATGATGTTGCGATGACTTCGGCGATGATGGCGCCGGCCAGAAACAGATAGGAATTCACGCCCCGATCGCCCTTGTGCCCGACCCCGCGACAAATCTGCCGCACGGTACAACAAGAAACGCCACGCGCCCAGCCATCGTCTTCCATGCATTCGCCGTCCGGCCCCCGTAGCGTTGCGTACATCACAGACATCACAGAAATACCCTGTTTCCGGAATCGTTCGGATTCCAGAAACAGGGCTGGGCACAAAACGGAAGAATATTTTCGACCAATCCGCCGATCGCCGGAATCCGCTCATGAATTCCGGACGCAGAACCCCAATGCATGCCGTGACGGGGGGGCGCCTAATCGGGCAACTCTCCCTCATCATGGTCTGCTCCAATGTCCTGATTCCGAAATTCGCAAGCGAATTCCGGAATCGAAAGGACATTAGAATCAATATTTTAGTGGCCTGCTGATCCGAGAAATTCTCGTAAGAATTTCTCGGGCAGGACGCTAATGCCCCAGCGGAATCGTGGGCGACAGCAGGATGCTGATGACGATGGCGGCGATCATCACCGCCACGACGACGATGCCGCCCAATGTCTGCTTGGTATTGTCCGACAATCTGTGATCGGGATGGCCGGCCAGGCGTCTGCCGAACATGACATGCTCTCCAAATGACCAGGGTCCGGATGTCCGGAAACCGGTTCCGGAAAATTCTTTCCCTCAGAACGAACTTCGGGAAACCAATCCTTGGGGCGCGGGTATCGCTCCCGTCGACGGATCTGGTTGGCGCGCATGCGCGAAACAAGGGCCGGCGGACGCGCTCAGCGCGATGTGAAGCGGCCTACAGGGCCAGGACGCTCAGCACGCTTCCTTCCACGATCACTGCGCAGGCGCCCAGCACGTCGCCGGTATGCCCGCCGATCTGCCGTCGCGCCAGGCCCGCCACCAGCCCGGCC
>NZ_JABXXP010000359.1 GCF_013376155.1 Nguyenibacter vanlangensis | reverse complement strand
CTGGCGAACGCGATCGCGGGCAGCCTGGTGCAGACCGGGCTGGCGGCGGCGATCGGCACGCCGGTGGGGCTGCTGACGGGGATCTACCTGTCGGAATACGCGACCGACGGGCGTGTGGTGGCGGTGGTGCGGTTCGTGTCGGACATGATGCTGTCGGCGCCGTCGATCCTGGTGGGTCTGTTCGTGTATCTGGCGCTGGTGGCGCCGGTGGGGCATTTTTCGGGCCTGTCGGGGGCGGTTGCGCTGGCGATGCTGTTCGTGCCGGTGGTGGTGCGGACGACCGAGGACATGCTGCGGCTGGTGCCGCTGACGATGCGCGAGGCGGCCTATGCGCTGGGGGCGCCGAAATGGCGGGTCGTGCTGCAGGTGTGCCTGCGGGCGGCGCGGGCCGGGGTGCTGACGGGGATCCTGCTGGCGGTGGCGCGGGTGTCGGGGGAGACGGCGCCGCTGCTGTTCACCTCGCTGGGGAACATGAACTGGTCGCTGTCGCTGGACGCGCCGATGGCCAGCCTGCCGGTGGCGATCTATCAATATGCGGGGTCGGCGTATGACGACTGGGTGCAACTGGCCTGGACGGGCGCGCTGCTGATCACGGCGGGGGTGCTGGTGCTGAACGTGGTGGTGCGGATGTGGCACCGGCGGCTGGGCGCGGGGCAGTAGGGCCATGGACGGTGCGCCGATGGGACATCAGGGCCCGATAGGAAATCAGGGAATGAGGGACGGGGTGATGCAGGACGTGCCGGCGGCGGATGCCGCGGCGCCGGCGCTTTCGGTGCGTGGGCTGGATTTCTGGTATGGGGCGCACCGGGCGCTGCGGGACATCACGCTGGATTTTCCTGCGCGGCGGGTGACGGGGATGATCGGCCCGTCGGGGTGCGGCAAGTCGACGCTGCTGCGGGTGCTGAACCGGATGTATGATCTGTATCCCGGGCAGCGGGCGACGGGGGAGGTGACGTTCGACGGGCGGAACATCCTGTCGCCGGAGATGGACCTGAACGTGCTGCGGTCGCGGATCGGGATGGTGTTCCAGAAGCCGACGCCGTTTCCGATGTCGATCTACGAGAACATCGCGTTCGGGGTGCGGCTGCACGAGACGCTGACGCGGCCGGAGATGGATGCGCGGGTCGAGGACGTGCTGCGGCGGGTGGCGCTGTGGGGCGAGGTGAAGGATCGGCTGGGGACGTCGGCGACGGCGCTGTCGGGGGGGCAGCAGCAGCGGCTGTGCATTGCGCGGACGATCGCGACGCGGCCCGAGGTGATCCTGCTGGACGAGCCGACCAGCGCGCTGGACCCGATCTCGACGGCGCGGATCGAGGAATTGCTGGACGAGCTGAAGGCGGAGTTCACGATCGCGATTGTGACGCACAACATGCAGCAGGCGGCGCGCTGCGCGGACCGCGTGGCGTTCTTCTACCTGGGGGAACTGGTCGAGGTGGACAATGCCGACCGCATGTTCACCGCCCCGCGTGAGCGCCGCACCCAGGACTACATCACCGGCCGCTTCGGCTGATACGGGAAGGAGGGGCAGCGTGGTCAAGGAACAGGCGCATACCGTCAGCTCCTATGAGCAGGAGCTGGGGCAGATCCGGGCGATGATGGCGCGGATGGGCGGCATCGTGGAAAGCCAGATGGCGCAGGCCATGGCGGCCATCGTCGACCGGGACGAGGAAGCGGCCATGGCCGCGTCCGAATGCGATCCGCAGGTCGACGCGCTGGAACGCGACGTCGAGGCGCTGGCGATCCGGCTGCTGGCGCTGCGCGCGCCGATGGCCGGCGACCTGCGCGAGATCGTGTCGGCGATGAAGATCACCGGCGACCTGGAGCGGATCGGCGATTGCGCCGCCAGCATCGCCCGGCGTACGCTGAAGCTGGATCCGGGCGACGGGCGCATGTCGGTGGGCGGGTTGCGCACCATGGGCCGGATGGTGCAGGAGAATCTGCGCCGGGCGATCGACGCGATGGCCCAGCAGGACAGCGAGGGGGCGATCGAGGTCTGGCAGTCCGATACCGCGGTCGATGAGCTGTATACCGCCATGTTCCGCGAGCTGGTGACCTATATGATGGAAGATCCGCGTACCATCCGGTCCTGCACGCATCTGCTGTTCATCGCCAAGAATTTGGAACGGATCGGCGACCATGCCACCAATATCGCCGAGCGCGTCTATTACGCCACCACCGGCGACCAGTTGCCCGTCGTGCGTCCGCGCGGCGGTCCCGCGGTTTGACGATCTGACGGACGATCTGACGAAGGAGGAGACGTGTCGGGGGCAATGACGGACAGGGGCGACGGACGGGAGAGCGCGCGCACGCCTTATATCCTGGTCGTCGAGGATGACGAGGCGCTGCTGATGATGCTGCGCTACAACCTCGAAAAGCTGGGCTACGAGGTCGGCGCGGCCGAGGACGGGCCCGAGGCGCTGGCCCGCGTCGCGGCCCGCCGGCCGGACCTGATGGTGCTGGACTGGATGCTGCCCGGCCTGTCGGGGCTGGATGTCTGCCGCCGCCTGCGCGACCAGGAGGCGACGCGCACCCTGCCGATCATCATGCTGACCGCCCGCGCGGGAGAGGCCGACAATATTCGCGGCCTGGACACCGGCGCCGACGATTACGTGACCAAGCCCTGCAGCATCGAGGCGCTGCAGGCGCGGATCCGCGCCTTGCTGCGCCGCGCGCCGCCGGCCGACAACCTGCTGCGCTTCGCCGACGTGACGCTGGATACGGTGGCCCATCGCGCCGAGCGCAACGGCCGCACCCTGACCCTGGGCCCCACCGAATATCGCATCCTGGAATTCTTCCTGCGCCATCCGCGCCAGGTCTTCTCGCGCGAAGACCTGCTGCAGCGCGTGTGGGAACGCGGGGTGCATGTCGAACTGCGGACGGTGGACGTGCATATCCGCCGCCTGCGGCTGATCCTCAACGGGCCGGGCGAGGCCGACATCATCCGCACCGTGCGTGCCGCCGGCTATGCGCTGGATGATCCGCGCGCCTGAACCGCCGCGCGGCGGGGGCTGGGGTCG
>NZ_JABXXP010000358.1 GCF_013376155.1 Nguyenibacter vanlangensis | reverse complement strand
CCGGCCGCGGCGACCGCGGGCGCCGTCGCCGGCCCGCCGATCGCGGACATGGATTCGCCCGCGCGCTTCATCAATCGTGAACTCTCCTGGCTCGACTTCAACCAGCGCGTCGTCGAAGAGGCCGACAATCCCCGCAACCCGCTGCTCGAGCGGCTGCGCTTCCTGTCGATCAGCGCCGGCAATCTCGACGAATTCTATTCGGTGCGCGTCGCCGGCCTGGTCGGCCAGGTGCGCGAGGGGCTGCTGACCACCTCGCCCGACGGGCTGACCCCGGCCCAGCAGCTCGCGGCCGTCCGCGACCGGACCGCCCGCCTGCTGCGCGAGCAGCAGCGCATCTGGAAGGAACTGCGCGTCCAACTGGCCGAGGCCGGGATCGTGCTGTGCAGCCTCGACACCGTCACGGACGCCGAGCGCGACTGGCTGGATCATTTCTTCATGGACCGGGTCTTTCCCGTCCTGACCCCGCTGGCCATCGACCCGGCCCATCCGCTGCCCTTCATCCCGCATATGGGCCTGGCCCTGTCGCTGCGCCTGCAAGCCAAGGACACCGGCCGCTTCGTCATGAGCGCGATGATCCTGCTGCCGGCGCAGATCGAACGCTTCATCCGTCTTCCGGCCGCCCTCAGCCCGTCCGGCGCGGCGCGCTTCATTATGCTGGAAAGCCTGATCGCGCTGTGCATCGACCGGCTGTTTCCCGCGCTGGTGGCGGGCGAATGGGGCGTGCTGCGCGTCATCCGCGACACCGACGTGGAATTCGAGGACGAGGCCGAAGACCTGGTCCGCTCCTACGAAACCGCGCTCAAGCGCCGGCGCCGCGGCGTGGTGATCCATCTCGACATCGATTCGCACATGCCGGCCGACCTGGGCCGGGCCGTCGCCGCCGAACTGGACGTGCCGACCGACGAGGTCGAGATCCAGCCTGGCCTGATCGGCGTCGTCGACACCAGGCAGTTGATCGTCGACGACCGGCCCGACCTGCTCTTCCCGCCCTATACGCCCCGCTTCCCCGAGCGCGTGCTGGATTTCGGCGGCGACTGCTTCGCCGCGATCCGGGCGAAGGACATGATCATCCACCACCCGTTCGAAAGCTTCGACGTGGTGGTGCAGTTCCTGCGCCAGGCGGCGCTGGACCCGGCGGTGGTCGCGATCAAGCAGACGCTCTACCGCACCTCGCGCGACAGCCCGATCGTCAAGGCGCTGATCGAGGCCGCCGAATCCGGCAAGTCCGTGACCGCCATGGTCGAATTGCGGGCCCGTTTCGACGAGGAAGCGAATATCCGCCTCGCCCGCGCGCTCGAAGCCGCGGGCGTGCAGGTCGTGTTCGGCTTCTCGGACCTCAAGACCCACGCCAAGCTCAGCCTGGTGGTCCGGCGCGAGGGCGGGACATTGCGTTCCTACGCCCATTTCGGCACCGGCAACTATCACCCGATCACCGCGCGCATCTATACCGACCTGTCCTTCTTCACCTGCGATCCGGAACTGGCGCGCGATTCCGCCCGCCTGTTCAACTACATGACCGGCTATGCGGTGCCGACGCGCATGGAAGCCATCGCGTTCTCGCCCGTCACCGTCCGCCGCACGATCGAGGAACTGATCCAGCGCGAGATCGAGCATGTGCGCGCCGGCCGTCCCGGGCAGATCTGGCTGAAGATGAATTCGCTGGTCGATCCCGACCTGATCGACCGGCTCTATCGCGCCTCCTGCGCCGGGGTGCGCATCATGGGGGTGGTGCGCGGCATCTGCTGCCTGCGTCCCGGCGTGCCCGGCCTGTCCGAGAATATCCGCATCAAGTCGATCGTCGGGCGCTTTCTCGAACATGCCCGCATCTTCGCCTTCGGCGACGGGCACCGCCTGCCGTCGCGCCACGCCAAGATCTACATCTCGTCGGCCGACTGGATGGTCCGCAACATGGACTGGCGGGTCGAAAGCATGGTGCCGATGCGTGACCCCACCGTCCATGCCCAGGTCCTCGACCAGATCATGGTCACCGACCTCAAGGACAATCTGCAAGCCTGGATCCTTCAGCAGAACGGGGCATGGCGTCGGCTGGAACCCGGGGCCCGGCCGTTTTCGGCGCACGATTATTTCATGACCAACCCGTCTTTGTCCGGACGCGGCCTGGCGGCGCAGGATGCCCAGATCCGTGTCGGCACGCCGCTGCCCCGCCACCAGGACCGGATTCTCGATGATTGAGGATTTCGCCATGACGCAATCCAAGGCGGCTCCGTCGCCCGCCCCTTTCGTAACGCGCGGGGCGGCATGACCGCCGGCACCCATCGCCGCTCGGCCGTCGTCGATCTCGGGTCGAACTCGGTCCGGCTGGTCGTCTTCGACGGCGTCAGCCGCAACCCGATCACCATCTTCAACGAAAAATCCGTGCTGCGGCTCGGGCGCGGCCTGAACGCGACCGGCCGCCTGAACGAAGGCGGCGTCGGCATGGCCATGCAGGTCATGGACCGCTTCTATGCCATCGCCCGGGGGATGGAGGCCGATCCGTTCGAGATCCTGGCCACCGCCGCGGTGCGCGACGCCTCCAACGGCCCGGAATTCGTCGCCGCCCTGCGCGCGCGCATGCCCGGCGTGCCGATCCGCGTCCTGTCGGGCGAGGAAGAGGCCGATTACTCCGCCACCGGCGTGCTGGCCGGCCTGCCCGAGGCCGACGGGCTGGTCGCCGATATCGGCGGCGGATCGCTGGAGCTGATCCGCCTGTCCGGCGGCCAGAAGCACGAGGCCTGCACCCTGCGCCTGGGCGTCATCCGCCTGAACGACCGCGCCGAAGGCGACCTTCAGAAGGCCCGTGCGATCGCGGATGCCGACATCGCGCAGGTCGATTGGCTGGATACCCTGCAGGGCAGGCCGCTCTACCTGGTCGGGGGCGCCTTCCGCGCGCTGGCCCGGCTGCAGATCGCGCGCACCAACTACCCGCTGAACATCGTCCATCTCTACACATTGTCCGGCGACGCGGCGAAGGAAATGGCCGACTGGGCCGCGACCGCGCCCCGCCGCACGCTCGACCGGCTGCCCG
>NZ_JABXXP010000357.1 GCF_013376155.1 Nguyenibacter vanlangensis | reverse complement strand
GCTGCTGGGCCTGCCCGACGGCGCCGTTCCGGCATCCGCGCCCGCCGGAGGCACCATGCTGCGCGACCTGCGCGAGGGCTGGCGCGAATTCACCGCCCATCTCTGGCTGTGGACCGTGATCGTGCAGGTCTCGCTCTTCTTCCTGCTGGCCTTCGGACCGCTGCAGATCTTCGGGCCGCTGCTCTTCGCCCATGCGCCCGACGGACCGGCGCGCTGGGGCGGGCTGCTGTCGGCGCAGGGCGCGGGCGCGATCGCGGGCGGGTTGCTGACCCTGCACTGGACGCCCCGCCACCCGATCCGGGCCACCCAGTACCTCTTCCTGCTGCTCGCCCTGCCCATGCTGGCACTGGGCCTGTGCCCGTCCTACGCGGGACAATTGGCCGGATTCCTGTTCGGCGGGCTGGGCCTGGCGGCCTTCAGCGTGCTGTGGCACACGACGATGCAGCGGATCATCCCGCCGGAGCGGCTGGCCCGCGTGACGGCCTATGACGCGTTCGGCTGCCTCTGCCTGCTGCCCGCGGGCTATCTCTGCGCCGCCCCGATGGCCGGCTGGATCGGTCAGGCCCCGGCGCTGATCGCCGGCGCGGCCTATATCGTGCTGTCGACCGGCGCCATCCTGCTGCTGCGCCCCGTCCGTATGCTGACCCTGCCCAGACCGCCGGCGGACTGACCCGGGCATTCGTTCACAAAAAAGCGAAACGGAGAATGTGACGGCCGGCGCGGAAAACCGCGACGGTCTCACTGCTTTCCATCCGGCGTGAATACAAAATATTTACCATAATAAATGTAAACATACACGCGGGTCAGCCAGGAGTGAATAAAATGTCCATTTCCTTGGAAGAAACAAACGTCCTGTACCGTGTCCCGGCCTCCTCCGCCGCCCCGGACGTCGCCGTGAACGCGATCGAACCCCCGCTGTTCCCGCCTCTTTCGGACGCAAGCATCGACGCGCTGTTCGCCGATATCAACCGCAACGGTTTCGGCGTGATCCGCGACTGCGTCCCGCCCGCGCAGCTCGCCGCGATGCAGGATTTCGTCCAACGCCAGGTCGCGGACAATGGCGGACAATATCTGTCCCTCGCCGGGCCGGATTCCGTCTCGGGCACTTATCTGCAGGCGCTCTCGGCGTCAGCCGAATTCCGGCGCGTCTGCCGCGCGCTCTGCGGCAAGGCGACGGGCACGATCGTCCCGGATACCGGCTTCTACCAGGTGCTGCGCTGCCTTTCGGGCACGAAGGGCGCGCGCCATTCCTATTTCTTCCATTTCGATTCCTTCGTCCTGACCGCCCTGGTGCCGATCCTGATCCCCGCCGAGGGGCCACCGGGCGACCTGCTGATGTTCCCCAACGTCCGCCCCGTGCGGTCCAGCTATGTCGGAAACCTGCTCGACAAGCTGCTGCTGGACAACAAGCTGACCCAGATCCTGCTCAAGCGGGGCGTCCTCGCCAACATCCTGCACCCGGTGAAGGTGCGCATGGACCCGGGACATATCTATCTCTTCTGGGGCTATCGCTCGGTCCACGCCAACGAACCCTGCGAACCCGACAAGATCCGCTCCACCGCCCTGTTCCATTACCTGAACCCGCACGCGGGCAGTTCCCTGCGGCGCGCGCTGCGCTGATGTTCCGAATCTGAAATCCAGCGGCTTTCAGATTCGGAACATTGGATGGAACACGATCTCATCATCCCGCCTTCGAAATCCATGCATGGATTTCGAAGGCAGGACACCGGCCGTTCCGCCGCCCTCATGCCGCCTGCATCTCCTGCAGCAGCGCCGCGACGTCTTCGCCCCTCGGCGTCCGGCCATCCACCGCCAGCCAGTTCTGCCGGCTGATCAGGCCATAGGCCTCGTCGGCGATCGCATCCCACAGATCGACCGCCATCCGCCGCACCCCGCCCCAGGTGAAGACGTGCCACCAGCCGGGCTCGTACCCGACGATCGCAATGCAGTGGCCGCCCAGGATCGTCTGGTCCCCGCCGTCGTCGCGCCTCCAGTCGCCGTCGGCCCGCATCAGGTAGGCCGGCACCTGGATGCCCGCATAGACGCCGCCCAGATAGGCCACCGACCGCCGGAGTCCGTCATGGTCATGCAGGTCGATCGTACCGAACGCCGTCAGATAGTCGCGGGTCTGGCCCGGCCGCGCATAGCCGGCACGCCGCCACCGGTCCAGCGCATCCAGCAGCACGGTCCCGTCATCATTCGCCCCCGTCGCCGGGTCGAAGCCGGTACAGGCCGCGTAATTGGTCAGGCACATCGTCGTGGTCAGCAGCACCTCGGACTGCGCGTTCTTCGTCCAGGTGCCGATCAGCGCCGCCATCGCGGCGAAGGCGCAGTCGCCATACCGATCATTGCCCCACATCGCATAGGTCACGTGGCGCGACCATGCGACCGAATCGGGCACGGCCGGCAACCAGGCCGCCAGCGACGGCGACAGGCGGCTGGTGCGCGGATCGCGACGCGGCGGACATTTCCCAAGTTTTCGCGTCAGAATCGTCATCGTCATGAAACCCATCGCCATCGGACCAGTTTGTGCCCCGAGGGCCGAATTATGCCCCGGTTCCCGGAACGGTTTGTATTTCAGCAAGGTTTTTTCAAACACGGACGGCGGCGGCGCTCCCGGACTCATCCTCCGGCGGTGCCGCCGCCATTCCCGTCAGGGTCCCCGATATAGCGCCGCCCGTATCGCCGCCGCCGGCACGCTCCCCCGCATCGGCACCGCCTGCGTCAGCCCCGCCACCTGTTCCAGAACCGGTATGATCTGCTCCGCCGTCTGGATATAGGGCGCGACCGCGGGCGCGCAGGACGCGACGACCGGCGCCGCGATCGCAAGCATGGTCCGGAACGCCGACACCAGCGCCGATGCCCAGCCCCTGCCCGTCTCGAGGGCGATCGTCCCGGCCGATGCCGCCCCCGCCGGTGCTGCATTGATCTCGGCCGTGACCGCGCGGATCTGCGCCAGGGCCTGCTGCACCGACGCCGCCTGATCCGCGGTCAGATGCGCGGCCAAGCCCGGCACGGCTTCGATTGCC
>NZ_JABXXP010000356.1 GCF_013376155.1 Nguyenibacter vanlangensis | reverse complement strand
AGCACGGTTGGCCAGCGCGTCGCATTCGCCGACGCCGCGCAATCCGGCCGCCTGGTCTTCGAGCTGGCCGAGCAGAGCGCCGCCGCCCGCGAGATCGCCGAGCTCGCCGCCGAGGTCGTGAGGATCGCACCATGAGCGAGCGGTCGACCAAGCGCGGTTTTGCGGCGCGGCCAGGAAACGCCGAGACCTGGATCAAGGCACCCGAAGTCACGGCTCGCCGCGCTGACGACGCAGTGGCGTTCACCGCGCGGCTGACGATCGACGTCACGCCTGCGCTGCGCGGCCGCATCAAGGTCGCCGCCTTCCGGCGCGGGATCACCGTCGCCGACATGCTGCGCGACCTCTTCGCGCGCGAATTCCCCGACGATCCCGGAGAACCGTCATGAGCGACAACACGCTGTCGCCACAGCAAGCCGCGCCGCCGTCCCGTCGCGCCGCCATCGCGCTCACGCATGTCGAGCTGACCTGGATCGAGAAGAAGATCGAGCGCTGGCTGCGTTTCGGCCGCCGCGCCGAGGAGAAGATCCTCGATCGCCGCCGCAGCATCTCCAGCTTCAAGCCCGGCAGCATTTTCGCCTTCGTGCGCTGGGCGTCGAACGACTTCGGCACGATCGTCTCGCGTATGGACATCGTGTGCGCGGTCGAGCCCGGCGCGCCCTATCAGACGCTACCCTTCGTGCGCCCCGGCGGCGAGATCCTTCTCAGAGTCGACGGCTGGCCCAAGGTCGAGCGCGTGCTGCTGGCGATCGATGCGGTCGAAGCCCTCGACATCGATCCGGCCGACGCCGCGCCGGAACACTGGCGTCATCTCCACAATCGCCTCGCAGTCGGCGACGAGCCGCACGCCTACACGCGCGACCAGCACGCGGCATGGCTGAAGCGCCGGAGGGTCGCGCCATGAGTCGCTTCGGCTACGTCACGACGACGTACTTCGCGATGCTCGTCGTTGGCGCGCTCGCATTCTTCCACCCAGTCCCCCGGCTGATCTGGAACGCCACGGCCAGCACGCCGACAGGGCTCTATGCGCTGCGCCCAACGGGCAGGCTCCACGCGCTCAAGCTGGTCGCGGTGCGGCCTCCGGAACCCGTCGCCAGCTACCTCGCCGATGGCGGATTCCTGCCCAAAGGCGTGCCGCTCCTGAAGCATGTCATGGCGGCCGCCGGGCAGACCGTGTGCCGGGAGGGGAACGCCGTCATCGTCGATCACGTCGAAGCCGGTGTGGCCCGTGACCGCGATCATCTCGGCCGTCCGCTGCCGCGCTGGAGCGGCTGCCATACGCTCACTGCGGGCGAAGTCTTCCTCATGAATCCGACCGTCCCGGACAGCCTGGACGGTCGCTATTTCGGTCCGCTCCCCACCACCGCGATCGTCGCGCGCGCGGTCCCGTTGTGGACCGACGAGGCCGGCGACGGCCGCTTCGTGTGGCGCGCCGCCACCGATTGATCCGCTTCTCAACCCGCCAACCACGGAGGTTTCCCATGGCGCAGATTGGTCAGTTCACCCGCGACAAGTCCGGTTTCACCGGGCGCATCCAGACGCTGTTCTTCTACCGAGACCTTTCCCTCGTACCGGCCGAATCCTCCGATGCCGAGAACGCGCCCGACTATCGCGTCCACATCGGCGATGCCGATGGCCCAGAGATCGGCGCGGGGTGGAAGCGCACGGGCGAGAAGGCGGGCGAGTACGTTTCTCTCGTCATCGACGATCCCGCGCTCGCGCAGCCGATCCGCGCCAATCTGTTCCAGTCGGGCGACGACAAGTCCGCCTGGGTGCTGAACTGGAACCGCCCGCCCAAGCGCGGCGAGCGGGACTGATCGCATGCGGCGCGTGCTTCTCCTGCTCGCTGGGCTGACGGCGTTCGGCGTACCCGCCGTCGCCGTCCACGCCCAGACGGCGCCCCTCGATCTGCACGCCCCGAGCGATCCCTATGCGTCGCTCATTGCGGAGGCGGCCCAGCGCTTCGCCATTCCAGCGGCGTGGATCAGGGCGGTCATGCGCATCGAAAGCCGCGGCGATCGGCATGCCGTCTCGCCCAAGGGCGCGATGGGCCTGATGCAGCTCATGCCGGAGACCTGGGCTGCGCTGCGCGCTCGCTATGGCCTCGGGCGTGACGCGTTCGATCCGCACGACAACATCCTGGCGGGCGCGGCCTTCCTGCGCGAGATGCACGACCACTACGGATCGCCGGGCTTCCTCGCGGCCTACAATGCGGGGCCTGGACGATACGAGGATTACCGCGACCGCCACCGTCCGTTGCCGGCCGAAACGGTCGCTTATGTTGCGGCGCTAGTCCCTTTTGTCGGGGACGGCGCGACCGATGGGCCTGTCCTGGTGGCGGCCTCCGATCCGTCGTCCTGGACTCAAGCGCCGCTCTTCATCACGCGGTCGGCAAGCGCTGAACCGGCCCGTGGCGCGACCTCCAAGCAGCAGCCCAACGACACGCCGACCGCGGTAGCTGTGCACGACTTGTCGGCCATCGCACCGCAATCAGGTGGGTTGTTCGTGGCCGTTTCCGCATTGGAGCCGCAGCGATGATCGCGCTCTTCGTCGATCATCCAATCGCGGCGAACTCACCGTCAGCGTGCGCTTTCCTTGGCGACGCGGTGTTCTTTGACGCTTCCGTGGGCTGCGTTGAAGCTCCCGGGCGCGATTTCGTTGGCAGGCGTAGCGTGGCGTGCTGCCGGGAAGAAGGAAGGGCAAACAGAGGAGAAGCGCAGGAACCGACCGACAGAGGGCCAGATAAAAGGCCGCAAGGTGCGGCTCGATCGGTCGGTTGTTTTTGCAGGGCTTTTTCACTGATCCGGCAATGTGCGGCCTCGGCGCGCAATGTGCGCTCCGCCCTCAATGCTTTGCCGATCCTGGATTTTCCGCACCTTGCCGGCGCCGGCCATGGCTGAAGAGAACGACTTCCAGCCCCGGCCAGGCCGCATTCGCTCCTCGCGCAGCCAGCGGGCGAAGCCCTTCATTGCCCAGGCGCTCGCCGCCGCCCAGCGTGCCGGCGGCGGCGTCTCGCGGCAGGGCCTGCTCCG
>NZ_JABXXP010000355.1 GCF_013376155.1 Nguyenibacter vanlangensis | reverse complement strand
GGCGCGGCCAGGCCCAGCGTGCCGAAACCCGGCAGCAGGCCCATCAGCAGGGTCGGCGCGGCCATCAGCAGCACGCTGAAGGCGAACATCTTCTTGCGCCCGTGCCGGTCGCCGAAATGCGCCATCACCACCCCGCCCAGCGGCCGGGCCAGATAGCCGGCGCCGAACAGGCCGAACGTCTCGGTCTGCCGCAGCCAGTCGGGCTGGGCGGCGGGGAAGAAATGCTGGGCGATGATCTTCGCGAAATAGGCGAAGATCACGAAATCATAGAATTCCAGCGCCCCGCCCAGGGCCGCCAGGGCCAGGGTGCGGACGTCGCGCCAGCTCAGGCGGCCGGCGGGCGGGGCGGAAACGACATGCATGATCGGACATCCGTGCGGGGCGAAGGGGGCAGGGACCATACACGCCCCGCCCCGGACGGTCACGGGCCCCCACGCGGGTTACGACTCGCACCCGACCATCCAGGCCACGCCATACCGGTCGGTCAGCGTGCCGAAGATCGGCGCCCAGAACGTCTTCTGCAGCGGCATCGTCACCGTCGCCCCGTCGGACAGGGTGGTGAAGATCCGCTCGGCCTCCTCCGTCGTGTCGGCGCTGACCGATATCGAGAACCCGGCCGCAACCGATTTCCGCATGGCTCGGCCTTCACATCCGCAAAGAAATGATGACGGACGGTGCGGAATGACTTGCAACCGACGCCGGTCCGTCCTGTAAAGTAAGGATTGGGCCGCCACCCGGCCCGATTGACGCGAAAAAAATTAAGAAAACAAGAACGCGAGCCAGTCATTATGGGTGATACAGGACTTACCCGGTCCGAGGAGCGGTTCATCCGCTGGTCCTTCGGTACCGATTCCGGACATAACCCGTCGCTGTCCGACGGCATCATCCTGCCGGTGTGGAAAAGCGGTACCCGCCGCGGCCAGCCGCGCATCCCGGCCTCGATCCGCGACCTGGTCGCCCGCGGCCTGCTGCGCGTCGTCGAGGGAGATTTGCCGCCACGCGCCTATTTCACCGCCAACGGAATCCGCGCGGTGCGGCGCATGTTCGTCAAGCCCCGCTTCGATACCGGCCGCTATATCCACCTGCTGCGCGAAGTGGAAAGCCACCCCGACCGCGAAAGCGGCTGACCCGCCCCTCGCGGACGGGCGCGTCATCCGCCCTTCAAGCGGCCGGCGACCGGCGCCGCAGCGGCATCGTCATGCAATGGACGCTGCCGCCCCCCTGCGAGAACTGGTCCAGTTCCGGGTCCAGGACGACCAGCCCCTCGGCGCGCAGCATCGCATTCACCCGGGTGGAATGGCGCGGGCTGACCACCCGCCCGTCGCCCAGGGCCAGCACGTTGCACGCCATGTCGCGCATCGCCTCCTTGTAGCTCACCGGCAGCAGCCGGATGCCCTGCGCGCGGAACCAGTCCAGGTCCGCATCGGCCAGCGCATCGGGGGCGACCAGCGCCAGCTTCTCGGCGACCATGGAAAACACCACGTCCAGATGCAGGAAATGGTCCGAAAACCGGATCATCCGCGTCTGCCATCCCGCCGCGTCGAACCAGCCGGTGAATTCCTCGGCGCCGGCCCGGTCGGTCCGGGTGGTGGTCACGCCCACGGCCAGCAGGCCGGGGCTGATGACATGGATGTCGCCGCCCTCGAGATGCCCGCGCGTGGCGGTCCGCCAGATCCCCCCGGGGCCGTAAAACGCCTCGATCGCCGCCGTCTCGCCCTTGCGTTCCGCGCGGTACATGTTGGTGGCGACGGTGCCGAACGGCGTGGTCTGCGAACTGTCGCGGGTATAGACCTGATAGGGCAGGCCGGGCTGCGGCGTCAGGAAATGGCACGCCACGTCCGCGCCGCGCAGCGCGTCCACCAGTTCGCCGAACTGCGCCTGCACCGCGCCGGCGTCGGCCCCGCGGCCATCCTCCAGGCTCAGGATCGCGATATCGTTGCTGGGGATCCAGCTATAATAGGTCGGCGGGCACAGCAGGACATCCTCCAGATATCCGGTTTCGCTGTCGATGAACCAGCGTGTGGCGTCCATGCTCCTGCTTTCCTCGTCCGAAGGTGCCCGGGTGGCTCGAACCCGAATGCCGGGTATCATAGGCCCGCCTTGCCGGCCATCCGATAGCGGATCGCGCAAGTAAAGTTTGCCGCGCGCTCAATCGTAAACGCGCGCGCCGAACCGGGCAGGGACGCACGCCCGCGCGGCGGGGCTTCTCATCGCCGTCTCCGGTCTGTAATGGGGCGGTCTGTATGGGGCGCCGGTTACGGGCTGATGCCGGATGGCCGCGACGGGCGGCAGGGGGGATTTGTTGCACATTCTCATGACCGGCTCGGCGGGCTTCATCGGCTATCACCTGGCACGCCGCCTGCTGGCGGATGGGCATGCGGTCACCGGCATCGATGGCATGACCCCCTATTACGACGTGGCGCTGAAGCGCGCACGCCACGCCCGGCTCACCGCCCATCCGGAATTCTCCGCCCACGAATTCATGCTGGAAGATCACGCCCGGCTGGATGCGGCATGCCGCGCGGCCCGGCCCGACATCGTCGTCCATCTCGCCGCCCAGGCGGGGGTGCGCTACAGCCTGGACAACCCGTCCGCCTATGTCAGCGCCAACGTCGTGGGCACCCATAACCTGCTGAACGCGGTCAAGGCCCTGCCGGTGCGGCATGTCATCCTGGCCTCGACCTCATCGGTCTACGGCGCCGGCACCGATTGCCCCTTCACCGAGGACCAGCCCTGCAACCATCCGCTCAGCCTGTACGCCGCCACCAAGAAAGCATGCGAGGATATCGGGCATTCCTACGCCCATCTCCACGACCTGCCGATGACGGCCTGCCGCTTCTTCACCGTCTACGGCCCCTGGGGGCGGCCGGACATGGCGCTGTTCCGCTTCACCCGCAACATCCTCGGGGGCCTGCCGATCGACGTCTATAACGGCGGCGACATGGCGCGCGACTTCACCTATATCGACGACATCGTCGAAGCCCTGGTCCGGCTGCTGCCGCGGCCGCCGGGCAATGGCGGCGCGGCGCCGG
>NZ_JABXXP010000354.1 GCF_013376155.1 Nguyenibacter vanlangensis | reverse complement strand
GGGGCCGCGGGAGCAGCCGGAGCGGCGGGCGCGGCCGGAGCTGCCGGGGTTTCCTGCGCCATCGCCGGAACGGCGGCGCCGATCAAGGCAACGGTGGACAGGGCGGCCAGGAACCGACGAGTCGAAACGATCATTGAATCTCTCCAGAAATCAGGACGTCATCCCAATGCCTGGACCGCGAGCCGGGGATTATCTTGCCGATTCGGGCGAGTAAGCGACACCGTACACGGTCCGTGCCCGCCGTTGCTAGCACGCCGGACCGCCCCCGTCTCGTATTAAAATCATATAAGGAAACGATATTTTATAAGTTTTGCCTCAATTGCAACGCAATCGCAATTTTAAAAGGATTACGAAATATGTCTTCCCCGGGAAATGCCTCGCGCGCCCGGCCGATCCGCGCGGCCGGGACCCCCCGTCCGCACATCCTGGCCGGGCGCGCCTGGATGACGCGTCGCGATCAGGCGGAAGCGCCCTGGCGCTCGCGCTTCTTGCGCTCATGCGGGTCCAGGTAGCGCTTGCGGATACGCACCGCCGTCGGCGTCACCTCGACCAGCTCGTCATCCTCGATATAAGCGATCGCCTGTTCCAGGCTCATCTTGCGCGGGGGCGTCAGCAGCAGCGCGTCATCCTTGCCGGCGGCGCGGATATTCGTCAGCTTCTTTTCGCGGATCGGGTTCACTTCCAGGTCGTTTTCCCGCGAATGCTCGCCGATGATCATGCCGACATAGACCTTTTCGCCGGCATCGACGAACAGCGTGCCGCGATCCTGCAGCGAGAACAGCGAATACTGGGTCGTCGCCCCGTCTTCGGACGAGATCAGCGATCCGTTGCGCCGACCCTCGATCGGCCCGGCCCAGGGCTGGTACCCCGCGAACAGGCGGTTCATGATGCCCGTGCCGCGCGTATCGGTCAGGAACTCGCCGTGATAGCCGATCAGCCCGCGCGAGGGGATCAGGAAGGTCAGGCGCACCTTGCCGCCGCCCGAGGGCTGCATGTCCTGCATCAGGCCCTTGCGCAGGGCCATCTTTTCCACGACCACGCCGGAATAGGGCTCATCGACGTCGATCAGCACCTCTTCGAACGGCTCCTCGCGCTCGCCCGTCTCCTCGTTGGTGCGGAACAGCACGCGCGGCCGGCCGATCGTCAGTTCGAAACCCTCGCGGCGCATCGTCTCGATCAGCACGCCAAGCTGCAATTCACCGCGGCCCGCGACCTCGAACGCCTCGCTTTCGGGGCTGTCGGTCACGCGGATGGCGATATTGCCCTCGGTTTCCTTGAACAGGCGGTCGCGGATCTGGCGCGACGTCACCTTCTTGCCCTCGCGCCCGCCCAGCGGGCCGTCATTCAGGCGAAAGGTCATCGACAGGGTCGGCGGATCGACCGGGGTCGAGGCCAGCGGCTCGGTGATCTCGGGCGCGGCGATGGTTTCGGGAATGGTCGCCTCGGACAGGCCCGCGACCGCGATGATGTCACCGGCCTCGGCCTCCTCCACCGGCACGCGATCCAGCCCGCGGAAGGACAGCAGCTTGGTCAGGCGCCCGGTCTCGACCACCGAGCCGTCGGGGCGCAGCACGCGCACCGGCATGTTGATCTTCGCCCGTCCCTGCTCCACCCGGCCGGTCAGCACGCGACCCAGGAAATTGTCGTTTTCCAGGATGGTGGCGACCATGGCGAAGGGCGCGTCCTTGTCCACCTGCGGCGGCGGCACGTGCCGCACGATCAGGTCGAACATCGGCGCCAGGTCCTTGCGCGCGCCTTCCAGTTCCTCATCCGCCCAGCCCTGGCGGCCCGAAGCGTACAGCATCGGGAAATCCAGTTGCTCGTCATTCGCGCCCAGCGCGGCGAACAGGTCGAAGATCTCATTATGCACCTCGTCCGGGCGGGCGTCGCCACGGTCGATCTTGTTCACCACCACGATCGGCTTCAGCCCGCGGGCCAGCGCCTTGCCGACCACGAACTTGGTCTGCGGCAGCGCGCCCTCGGCGGCGTCGACCAGGACCACCGCGCCGTCCACCATGCTGAGGATGCGCTCGACCTCGCCGCCGAAATCGGCGTGGCCCGGCGTGTCGATGATGTTGATGCGGGTGTCCTTCCAGACCACCGACGTGCATTTCGCCAGAATGGTGATGCCGCGCTCGCGCTCCAGGTCGTTGCTGTCCATGGCGCGTTCGGCGACATGCTGGTTCTCGCGGAACGAACCGGACTGCTTGAGCAACTGGTCCACCAGCGTCGTCTTGCCATGGTCGACGTGGGCGATGATGGCGATATTGCGAATATCCATAACGTGTGTGACCTGACTTCCTTCGCGGGCACCCGACGGGCGTGCCGGGCCGCCCGCGTGCCCTTGCGCCACGGAGCGGACCGACGGATGATTCCGTATTCCCGGCGGTAGATAGAGGGGAGCGGCGCGGATTGCACGCGAAACTTCACCACGCGCAACGCCGCCCCCCAAATGCTACTCTCAGAAATACTACCCTGGCCGCCCCGCGCCCGACACAGCCCTCGCCGGACCCCATGACCCTGCCGCCCGCCCGCATCGTCGTCGAAGATCTATGCAAGAGCTACCGCATCGCCGCCCCCGCCATGCCCTCCGACGCCGGGCGGCACCTCGGCTTTTCCCGGGCCTTTCCTCTGGGCTTTTCCCGGGGCTTTCCCCTGGCCCTGCCGTTCGCCCCCCGGCGCCGGCGCGTGATCGAGGCGCTGCGCGGCGTCAGCTTCACGATCGCGCCGCACACGATCACCGGGCTGATCGGCCCGAACGGCGCCGGAAAATCCACGCTGATCAAGATCCTGTCGGGGATCCTGCGCCCCAGCGCCGGCCATGTCCGCATCGGCGGCCTGATCCCCTGGGCCGACCGGATCCGGCATGTGGGGCGGATCGGCGTCGTCTTCGGCCAGCGCTCGCAGCTCTGGTGGGACCTGCCGGTCGATGGCGGCTTCGCCCTGCTGCGCGACATCTATCGCGTGCCGCCCGACGCCTATCGCGTCCGGCGCGCCCGGCTGATCGAAACGCTGCGGCTGGAGGGCATCCTGGA
>NZ_JABXXP010000353.1 GCF_013376155.1 Nguyenibacter vanlangensis | reverse complement strand
CGCATGGACCGGCCGGTGCGCCGGGTGCTGCCGCGCTCGCTGCTGGGGCGGTCGCTGCTGATCGTGCTGATTCCGCTGCTGGTGACGCAGGGGATCTCGCTGGAGCTGTTCTACGGCAATTACCTGAAGGTCGTGTCGCGGCG
Source organism: Nguyenibacter vanlangensis (assembly GCF_013376155.1). Taxonomy (GTDB): domain Bacteria; phylum Pseudomonadota; class Alphaproteobacteria; order Acetobacterales; family Acetobacteraceae; genus Gluconacetobacter; species Gluconacetobacter vanlangensis. Next base: position 2,895 of record NZ_JABXXP010000353.1, on the reverse strand, counting down.
CATGTCGGGCAGCATCGCGGCCGAGGTCGCGCTGACGGTGGACCTGCTGAACCATTATCACACCGCCGGCGACCGGAGCTGGATCATGCAGCGGGTGCGCCGGCGCACGCAACTGGACATAGGGTGGCAGCCGGGATGGCGGCTGACCCGCATCGGGTCGAGCCACGTGCTGGGGCCGATGGATGACGATCTGGCCCAGGCGCTGGCGGATTCGCTGGGGCGGCCGACCTATATCGACTGGATCGGCGACAGGCATACCGTCCATATCTATATCCAGCTTCCCGACGGGGTCCTGAGCGTCGGCGCGCCGCGCAAGCGGCTGGACGTGGCGCCGATCTGGTTCGTGGCCTGGGCGGTGGGCAGCACGCTGCTGCTGTTCATGATCGCCAGCCTGTTCATGCGCAACCAGGTGCGGGCGATCCGGCGGCTGGCGCGTGGGGCGGAATTGTTCGGCCTGGGGCGCGATACCGGGCCGATCCGCCCGGAGGGCGCGCAGGAGGTGCGCAAGGCGGCGGTGGCGTTCAACCGCATGCAGGAGCGGATCTTCCGCTTCGTGGCGCAGCGGACCGCGGTGCTGGCCGGGGTGTCGCACGATTTGCGCACGCCGCTGACGCGGCTGCGCCTGTCGCTGGCGATGATGCCGCAGCAGGGGAGGGTCGATGCCGCCGCGCTGCGGGACGACGTGGCGGACATGATCGCCGACATCGCCGAGATGGAGCGGATGATCGAAAGCTATCTGTCCTTCGCGCGGGGCGAGGGGGCCGAGACGCCGGTGTCGGTCGGAATTGGGCCGCTGCTGGAGGATGCCGCCGCGTCCTTTCGCCGAGCGGGGGGCGAGATCCTGTCGATTTCCGTGCCGGTGCCGGTCGAGATTATCGTGCGGCCGGATGCGATCCGCCGGGTGTTGGACAATGTGATGCAGAATGCCCGCCGTCATGGCGGGCGCGTGGCGTTGAGCGCCGCGCCGGACGGGCGCGTGATCATGGTGTGCGTCGACGATGACGGGCCGGGGATTCCGCCGGACCGGATGGAAAGCGTCTTTCGCCCGTTCGAAAGCGGCAGCGGGGGCGGCACGGGGCTGGGCCTGACGATCGCCCGCGATATCGTGCGGGCGCATGGTGGCGACATCGCCCTGCGCGCCAGCCGGCTGGGCGGTCTGCAGGTGCGGATCGTGCTGCCGCTATAGGCCGGTGTCAGGACAGGCCGGCATCAGGCCGTGATATCAGGGCAGCGAATTGCCCGTGCCGCCATGGCCCGGACCGTTGTTGAAGCCCATCGGGCCGGTGCTGCCGCCGAACGTGCTGTCCAGGTTGCTCATCGGGTTGTAGCGGCCGACATTGCCCAGGATCTGCTGCATGATATTGACGCTGGTGCCCGGAGTCGGGGTGACGGCGCCGACCATGGAGACGGGGCGCGCGTTGCTCTTGTCCAGGGTGCGCAGGGTGCGTAGCGTACCCTTGTCGTCGAAATTCAGCACCACGACCTGCTGCTGGCGGATGCTGGGGAAGCTGAGCGGCGTCTGCGCGGTCCGCATGGAGATGTAGATCCACGTATTGTCGTCGAACGTGGCGCGCGTGGTCGGCGAGCCCAGCAGGTCCATCGCGTCGGCACGCGTGCTGACGCCGGGTTTGAGCTGGGTATAGTCGTCGCGTTCGATCAGCGAGCCGCGCTGGAACGGCCGGGACGAGAAGACCGAACAGCCGGAGAGGAGCATGCCGAGGCCGACGACGGCGCAGGGGAGAAGGCGCCTCGCCGGGCGGAGGGCCGAATTCGTGTCCGAAGGTGACCGCATGGCCTGAAGGGCGTCCTGATCCAGGGTAAACTCATCTGTCGGGTGCCCGATTGGGGTGGCGAAGTCAATTCTCCATCGCCATAGATGGGTGAATATCCCGCGTGCCGGCCGGACCGGAGAGCGGGCGGCGTATAGCGTATAAAGGAGCTGGCTGTTCATGGAGGCGGAATTTTCCCGCAAGGTCGCGGTGGGGCGGATCGCCGCGTCGGGCATGGACTTGACGATCGAGGCGGACGCGCGCGAATGCGCCGCTCTGGCCGCGCGTTTCGGCCTGCCGGCGGTGCGCGCGCTGTCCTGCCGCTATCGCCTGACGCCGGGGCGGCGGGGCGAAATCTACGCCGAAGGCTGGCTGGCCGCGACGGTCGACCAGGTGTGCGTGGTGACGACGGATCGGTTTGCCAACGGGGTGGCCGAGACGTTTGCTGCGCGCTTCGTCCCGGCCGAGCGGTTTCGCGAGGATGAGGATCTGGACCCCGAGGCGGTGGACGAGATCCCTTATGCGCGGGACATGATCGACCTGGGCGCGCTGGCGGCCGAGGAATTGTCGCTGGCGCTGGATCCCTATCCGCGCAAGCCGGGTAGCGTGCTGCCCGAAGGTGTCGGCCAGGTGGATGTTCCGCCCGCGAATCCCGGAGACGGGGACGCGCCCAGGGACGCGTCGGGGGAGATATCGGGGGAAAAGCAGTCGCCCTTCGCCGCCCTGGCGGCGCTGAAGAAGGCGCCCAACTGACCGTGCGGCGGGGTGCGTCGCCGGAGAGATGCTTGCGGAATGTCGTGCGGTCTGCTAGAGGCGCCCCCTCATTGTCGATAACTGACCGGGACCCGTGTGATGACGGAGCCCGGTTAAGATCCCAGATCGGAGGGGCCCGGGCCCATGGCTGTACCCAAGAGAAAAACCTCGCCGTCCCGTCGCGGCATGCGTCGCAGCCACGAGGCGCTGCGCGTGCAGGCCCATGCCGAGTGCGCGAATTGCGGTGAACTGAAGCGGCCGCACCATGTTTGCAGCCATTGTGGCCATTATGACGGCCGCGAGGTCGTTGCCGCCGGCAAGGCGCTGAAGACCGCCGTCCGGGCCTGAGCCGGCGGCGCATGGCCGGCCGGTC
>NZ_JABXXP010000352.1 GCF_013376155.1 Nguyenibacter vanlangensis | reverse complement strand
AAGGCGACCGGCGCGGCATGATTTCCTGCCTCCGACCGCCCGGGGGCGGTTGCATCCTGCGCGATCGCCCGGCATGTTCCCGCCGTCGCCGGCCGCCCGGCGGCACGGGACAGAGGAACAGGGAGCCGGCTCGGCCGGGCGTGAGGAGCACCCCTTTCAACCATGATGTATTACAGCCGGCTCAAGATGGCCTCGGTCATCGCCGTATGCCTTCTGGGAGTGCTGCTCTGCCTTCCCAACACCCTGCGCCAGCCCGCGCCCGGCGTGCCGTGGCGCCAGATCCATCTGGGGCTGGATCTGCGCGGCGGGTCGTACCTGCTGATGCAGGTCGACATGAACAGCATCACCGCCGACCGGCTGCAGACCCTGGCCGACGGAACGCGGCAGGCGCTGCTGGACAAGGGCCTGGGCTATCGGGACATCACGACGGATGCCAAGGCCGGCACCGTATCCTTCACCCCGCGTGACCCGTCGGAACGCGACGCCGACCTGAAGGCGCTGCGGGCGATGCCGATGGTGGTGCCCGGCGAATTCGCCGTCGACGGCCGTGCAGACGGCGGCATCGTCATCACGCTGTCGCCCGACGCGATGCGCCGGCGCGCGGCCGAGGCCGTGACCCAGTCGATCGAAATCGTCCGCCGCCGGATCGATGCGACCGGCGCCGTCGATCCGCAGATCACCCGCCAGGGCGATGACCGGATCATCGTCGAACTGCCGGGGGTCAGCGACCCCGAGCATGTCAAGAAACTGCTGGGCACCACGGCGAAGATGACGTTCCACATGGTGCAGGACAGTGCCGTCGGGTCGGCCGCGCCGGGTCCGGGCGTCAGCCTGCTGCCGCTGGCGAGCGATCCGAACCAGACGCTGCCGGTCGTGGACCATGTGGATGTCGACGGGTCGGACCTGACCAATGCCGGCGCGGCGATCGACCAGCAGACCGGCGAATGGGCGGTCAATTTCTCGTTCGATTCCGCGGGGGCGCGCGCCTTCGCCGAGACCACACGGGCCAATATCGGCCACCGCTTCGCCATCGTGCTGGACAACAAGGTCGTGCAGGCCCCGGTCATCCGCAGCGCCATCACCGGCGGCAACGGGCAGATCACGGGCGGGTTCGACGCGCAGTCGGCCACCGACCTGGCGCTGCTGCTGCGCGCGGGTGCGCTGCCGGCGCCGCTGTCGGTCATCGAGCAGCGGTCGATCGGCCCCTCGCTGGGCGCCGATTCCATCCGTGCCGGCATGATCAGCCTGGCGGTCGGCTTCATGCTGGTGATCCTGTTCATGGCGCTGTTCTATGGCCGGTTCGGCTGGTACGCGAATACCGCCCTGCTGGCCAACCTGGTGCTGATGGTCGCGATCCTCTCGCTGTTCCAGGCGACGCTGACGCTGCCCGGCATGGCCGGCATGCTGCTGACCCTGGGCATGGCGGTGGATGCGAACATCCTGATCAATGAGCGCATCCGCGAGGAAGTGGCCAGGGGCCGCACCGCGCTGGCCGCGATGCAGGCGGGTTTCGAGCGCGCCACCTCCACCATCCTGGACAGCAACGCCACGGCCCTGCTGGCCCACATCATGCTGTTCGTGTTCGGCAGCGGTCCGGTGCAGAACTTCGCCCTGACCATCATGATCGGCATCGTGACGACCCTGTTCACGACGCTGCTGCTGTCGCGGATGCTGATGGTGCGCTGGTATGCGCGCACCCGTCCCTCCATCCTGCCGGTCTGAGGCGCATCGCCATGTTCTCACGTCCCCTTCTGCGCTTCGTGCCCAAGGGCACCCGGATCAATTTCATGCGCGGCCGGTTCGTCGGCCTGGCGACGTCGGCGGTGCTGTCGATCGCATCGGTGATCCTGTTCCTGCATCCCGGCCTGACCCTGGGGCTGGATTTCCGTGGCGGCATCGTGGTCGAGACCCGGACGCACGGCCCCGCCGATTTCGCGCAGATCCGCGCGGCGCTGGCCGCGCAGCATGTCGACGCGGCGGGCGTGCAGTCCTTCGGCGCGTCCGACGACGTGCTGATCCGCCTGGATGCGCCGCCGGCCGACGCCCCCGATCACGAGGCCCGCACCCAGGCCCTGGTGGATTCCGTGCGCCATGCCGTGGCGAGCCTGCCCGGGGCGCAGGTACTGCGCGCCGATGCCGTCGGCGCGTCGGTTTCGGCCGAGCTGTTCCGTAACGGCATGCTGGCGCTGGGCGTCAGCCTGTTGATGATCCTGGCCTATATCTGGTTTCGCTTCGAATGGGAGTTCGCGGTCAGCGCCGTGGTGACCCTGGTGCTGGACCTGACCAAGACGATCGGCTTCCTGGTGCTGACGCATTTCGAATTCGACCTGGTCATGGTCGCGGCGATCCTGACGATCCTGGGCTATTCCACCAACGACAAGGTGGTGGTCTATGACCGGGTGCGCGAAAACCTGCGCAAATACCGCACCATGCCCCTGGCCGAACTGATCGACCTGTCGATCAACGAGACGCTGAGCCGCACCCTGGGCACGTCCTCGACGGTGTTTCTGGCCGCCCTGCCGCTGGCATTGTTCGGGGCCAGCCTGTCGGGCTTCGCCTGGGTGATGCTGTTCGGGATCGTGGTCGGGACCTCGTCCTCGATCTTTATCGCGGCGCCGCTGCTGCTTCTGCTGGGGGAGAAGCGGCTTCGGCGGGACGCCCGTCCGGCGCGCTGACCGGCGGCAGGCAGGCGGCTTTCGATCCGCTGTCGGTCTGGCCGATGCAGGCCAGCATCGATTCGATCGCCTGCCGGACCTGGTGCTGGCCATCGGCGGACGGGTGCAGCATGTTCTCGGCCGCCAGATGGCGGGCATAGAGCGTGTCGGCCACCAGACCCCGGGCCTGGTCGCGCATCAGGCCGCCATCGGCCAGGCGGCCGCTGACCATGCCCTGGGCGATGAAATAGGTATCGATGCTGAGATAGGCCTGCAGCGGCAGGGGCAGTTCCGACATCGGCTGGATCGCCGGCGCGGGCCGCGACGCCTGGCATCCGGCGGCCATGACGCAGCCCGCCAGGCCCAGGAAGCACGCCAGGCCGCG
>NZ_JABXXP010000351.1 GCF_013376155.1 Nguyenibacter vanlangensis | reverse complement strand
CGGGCAGATCGGGCTGTTCGGCGGCGGCGGGAACGCGTCGCCCGAGCCGCTGCGCCTGCCGGAGGTGGCGGACTGGCCGGAATTCGAGCGGCTGAGCATGGAGGCCGAGGCGATCGGCTTTCACATGACGGCGCATCCGCTGGATTCGTACGGACTGTTGATGCGCCGGCTGGGAGTGGTGCGGGCCAGCGGGCTGGAAGCCGCGGCCCAGGCCGGGCTGACGCGGGTGAAGGTCGCCGGCTGCGTGATCGACCGCAAGGAGCGCCCGACCCGCACCGGCAGCAAGATGGCCTGGGTGCGCCTGTCGGACGCCAGCGGCGGGTGCGAAGTCACGCTGTTTTCCGAAGTGCTGTCGCGCACCCGCGACGTGCTGACCGCCGGGACCGCCGTGCTGGTCAGCGCCGAGCTGCGCCTGGATGGCGACGCGCTGCGCATCACCGCCAGCGACGTCGTGTCGCTGGAGCAGGCGGCGGCGGACGCGGCGGCGGAACTGCGCATCTGGTTCGACCGCGAGGAGGCGATCGGCCCGATCCATTCCATCCTGTCCGACGAGAAGGGGGGACGCGGCAAGGTGATCCTGCTGCCCTCGGTGGCCGAGACGCGGGATGTCGAGGTGCGCCTGGGGGGCGCGTACCGGGTGACGCCGCGCATGGCGCAGATGATCCGCGCCGTGCCCGGCGTGGAGAAGGTCGAGCAGGGCTAGCCGGCCGGCCCAGGGACCTCCGGGCGCCTTGTGTTGGCGGTTTTCGGCCGGCGGGCGCTTGCATTGCGTGGGAAAAATCGTCATATCGACGCCCGTCGGCCGGTTCGGCCGGCAATTCGCACGCGAAGCAATGCCTCTGGTGTCCCGCGCGGGACCGGCGCTTCGCGGAGGACCAACCAGAAGAGCAAGGATTTGGCCGATCATGGCTATGCCCGATTTCACGATGCGCCAGCTATTGGAAGCCGGCGTGCATTTCGGACACCACACCCGCCGCTGGAACCCGCGCATGGCGCCGTTCCTGTTCGGCGTGCGCAACCAGGTTCACATCATCGACCTGCAGCAGACGGTGCCGATGCTGGACCGTGCGCTGAAGGCGATTCGCGACACCGTGGCCGGCGGCGGCCGCGTGCTGTTCGTCGGCACCAAGCGCGCCGCGGCGGACCAGATCGCCGATGCCGCGAAGCGTTGCGGCCAGTACTACGTCAACCATCGCTGGCTGGGCGGCATGCTGACGAACTGGAAGACCATCACCGGTTCGATCAAGCGCCTGCGCCAGATCGACGACATGCTGGCCGGCGATACCCAGGGCCTGACGAAGAAGGAAATCCTGGACATCACCCGCAACCGCGAGAAGCTGGAACGCTCGCTGGGCGGCATCAAGGAAATGGGCGGCCTGCCGGATATCCTGTTCGTCATCGACACGAACAAGGAGAAGCTGGCGGTCGAGGAAGCCAACAAGCTGGGCATTCCGGTCGTGGCGGTGCTGGACAGCAATTCCGACCCGCGCGGCGTGACCTTCCCGATCCCGGGCAATGACGACGCCATCCGCGCCATCGCGCTGTATTGCGAGCTGGTATCGGGCGCGGTCCTGGACGGCATTTCGGCCGAGCTGGGCGCGTCGGGCCAGGATTTCGGCGCGGCCGAGGAACTGCCGATCGACACCGTGGCCGAGGCCGACGCCGCCGAGGCCCAGGCGGTCTGACGCCGTGGCCCGCCCGGCGGGACGATTCACCCAAGAATCTCCCGGACCGGCGGGCCGTTCGGATAATGCTTGCCGTGTCCGTTCGCTGACGGGACATGCAGGCGCTTCCCGCGCGTGCGGCACCGGGCGGGCTGGAGTGTGAGGGGTTTCGCCCGTGCGGCATCGGCGGCCAGCGGGGGGAACCGGCATGATGACAGACGCAAGCGCGCGCCCTGCCGGTTCGGCTGGGCGCGCCTGCCTTGAGGAGAGACGGATATGGCGGAGATTACCGCAGCCCTGGTGAAGGAACTTCGCGAGAAGACCGGCGCCGGCATGATGGACTGCAAGAAGGCCCTGAACGAGGCCGGCGGCGAGATCGAGGGCGCGATCGACTGGCTGCGCAAGAAGGGCCTGGCCGCTGCGGCGAAGAAGTCCGGCCGCGTGACGGCCGAGGGCCTGGTCGGCGTCGCGTCGTCCGACTGCGTCGCCGCGATGGTCGAGGTGAATGCCGAGACCGACTTCGTCGCCCGTAACGAGAGCTTCCAGAATTTTGTCGAGGCCGTGGCCAAGGCCGCGCTGACCGCCGGCGAGGACCTGGAGAAGATCAAGGCCGTGGTGCTGGAGAGCGGCCGCACGGTCGCCGACGAACTGACCCACCTGATCGCCACGATCGGTGAGAACATGTCGATCCGCCGCGCGCGCGTGCTGAGCGTGCCGTCGGGCGTCGTGGCCAGCTACATCCATTCGGCCGTGCGTCCGGGCCTGGGCAAGATCGGCGTTCTGGCCGCGATCGAGGCCCCGTCGGGCAACGAGGCGCTGGAGATTCTGGGCCGCCAGGTCGGCATGCATGTCGCCGCGACCCGTCCGGCCGCGCTGGATATCGACAGCGTCGATCCGGCGTCGCTGGAGCGCGAGCGCGCCGTCCTGATCGAGCAGGCCCGTGCGTCAGGCAAGCCCGAGGCGATCATCGAGAAGATGGTCGAGGGCCGCATCCGCAAGTTCTACGAGGAAGTGGTCCTGCTGGAGCAGGTGTGGGTGCATGACGGCGAAAGCCGGGTGCGCAAGATCGTCGAGAAGGCCGGCGCCAAGCTGGTGGCGTTCGATCGCTTCCAACTGGGCGAAGGCATCGAGAAGGAAGAGAACGACTTCGCGGCCGAGGTCGCCAAGGCGGCCGGCGTCTGATCGACGCGGCATCATTGAGCCTGGACGGGGCGGGGCCTTCCTGATGGAATGGGAGGTACCCGCCCTTGTGCTGTCCGCGGCACCCTATGGCGAAAGCAGCGCCATCATTCACCTGCTGACCGAGGAATACGGGCTGGTCCACGGCCTGGCGCGCGGGGGCACGGCGCGGGCCAACCGGGCGCTGTGGCAGCCCGGCAACCTGATCCG
>NZ_JABXXP010000350.1 GCF_013376155.1 Nguyenibacter vanlangensis | reverse complement strand
GACCCGTCCTTCGGGCTGCGCCAGTGGCTCGAGCGCGCCGCCAGCCGCATCGGCGTGCGGCTGGACCCGGTCTTCGTCACCGCCTCGCTGGACATGCAGCGCGAACTGGCGATCCGCGACGCCGCGGTCCTGGTCCTCCCTCCGTCCTGCTGCCGCAGGGAAATCGACGCCGGATTGCTGCGCGCCGTCCCGCTCGCCGCCGACTGCGCCATCGACACTACGCTCGACATCGCCTGCCAGCCCGGCCGCCGCCTGCCCTTCGCGGCCCGTGCCCTCATGCGCGCGATCGAACGCGTCATGGCCGATGACCGCCGCCCCCCGGTCTGAACGGCACAAGAGACGACTGACACAAGGGACGACTGGCACAAGGGACGATCGGCAGTGTCACGCAAAACGATACACGCCCGACACAAATTCGGACTCCGCCCCGCCCGCCCGTCTCCGCTATCGTTGCATCAACGGATCGAAATCCCACCCCAGCCGGAGGCCCACCCGTGACCGCGCCATCCGTCCCCGCCCCCCGCACCGCCTGGCGCGCCGCCGGCCACCTGCTCGGCCTGCTCGCCGGCACTGCCCTCGCCTCCCAATCGGCCCATGCCCGGCAGGCCCCCCAGACGCTTCCCCAGACGCTTCCCCACACGCCCTCCCGAGCGGCGCCCGCGCACCACACGCTCCCGCCGAAACCGGCGAAATCCTCCAGCACCTCCGCCAGCCCGCCCGCCGGCGCGCTGGAACAGATCACCGTCACCTCCGAACGGCGGCGCCAGAGCGCGCAGAATGTCGGCATTTCCGTCAGCGTGCTCAGCGGAAAGGAACTGGCGGCCCGCAACGTCAATGACGTATTCGGCCTGCAATATCTCACCCCCTCGCTGCAGGTGACGCCGCAATTCGGCTCGGGCCAGCCCTCCTTCACCATTCGCGGCGTCGGCTTCAACGATTACGGTTCGGGCAACGCCTCCCCGGTCGGCGTCTATATCGACGAGGTCGCGAACCCGATCCCCTACGCCACCAACGGGCTGATGTTCGATGTCGCCCGCGTCGAGGTCCTGCGCGGCCCGCAGGGCACGCTCTATGGCCGCAACACCACGGGCGGCGCCATCAACTACGTGCTCAACCAGCCGACCGACCGGTTCGCCGCCGGCGCCACCGTCCAGTACGGCTCCTTCGCGGCCCAGAAATATGACGGATATGTCTCGGGTCCGGTGGCGCGCGGCATCCGCATGCGCCTCGCGGGCGAAAGCCAGCAGGGCGGCGCCTGGCAATATACCGATACCGGCCTGCATCTCGGCAATGTCGACCGCACCGCCCTGCGCCTGCTGACCGACATACAACTGGCCGACACGCTCAAGGCGCGGATCGACCTGCATGGCAGCCTCGACCGCTCCGACGCCGCCGGCCTGCATCTCTACGCGCCCCTGACCACGATCGCCGCCTACAATCCGGGCGGCCCGGTCTTCCCCGCGGACAGCGCGCGCGACATCACCCGCTGGGGCACGTCGCCGCAATTCGCCGCCCTGGCCGGCATCCGTCCCGACCAGAAGCCCTATCACCATATCGACGTCGGCGGCGCCAGCATCCGCCTGGACCAGGATTTCTCCTTCGCCACCCTCAGCAACCTCGCCGGCTACGATGTCAGCAGCCGGCGCGAATACGACAATTTCGACGCCTCGTCGCTGAACGTCGCCGACGTCGCCTTCAACACCCGCTCCAACGTGTTCCAGGACGAACTCCGCCTGGTCTCCAGGGGCGACCACCGGCTCAACTGGATCGCCGGCCTCTATTACGCCAACGAATATCTCGCCGATCAGTATCTTTCCGGGTTTCAAGAGGCCTTCCACGTCGACCAGGGCGTCTTCTACAGCCAGATCGTCAACACCGTCAGCGGCTTCGGCCAGGCGACCTGGCGCATCACGCCCAACCTGCATCTGACCGGCGGCCTGCGGCTCGAGCACGAGGCCCGCGATCTGCAGGATTACCGCGCCTTTTCCTTCGACGACGCCGGCAACGTCACCAATCCCGGCAATGTCGTGCGCAGGCGCTCGCTGCTCTACACCCTGCCGTCATGGAAGGTCGAACTGCAATACACCCCGTCGCGGACCGACATGCTCTATGTCTCGATCTCGCAGGGCATCAATTCGGGCGGCTTCACCACCTACAACACGTCCAACGCCTACGCCTCCTCCAACCCCTACCAGCCGGAGAAGCTGCTGGCCTACGAAATCGGCAACAAGCTGGACATCCCGCGCGCCCATCTGCGCCTGAACGTCTCCGCCTTCTACTATGACTATCGGGACGAACAGATCCTGGGCGCCGCGGTCAATGCGCAGGCCGGACTGATCGGCGCCATCGTCAACGCCCCACGCTCGCACCTGGCCGGCGGCGAGTTCGAGGCCGACTGGTCGCCCCTGCCCGGCCTGCTGCTCACCCAGTCCGGCGGCTGGGCCGTGGGACAGTTCGACCGGTTCCAGGCCGTCTACAGCGACTACCGGGTCGGCAACGTCTTCTACCCGATCTACCAGAACCGGCGCGGCGACGCCCTGCCCGCCCCCAAGCTCACCTTCAACGGCTCGGCCACCTATCGCTGGGCCTGGGGCCGCTACGATCTCAGTCTGGGCATGAATTACAGCCTGCGCAGCACCTATCGCTCGCTGTTCGGCCCGCTCTACAATGTCGCCGGCTATACGATCTGGGGCGCCACCGCCTCCTTCGCGCCGCATGCGGGGCACTGGAGCCTCAGCGCCTTCGGCAACAACATCTTCGACAAGCGCTACGACATCGAACGCAATTTCTTCCTGGTCGGCGACGACATCGCGCTCGCCGGCATGCCCGCCACCTACGGCATCCGGCTCGGAGCCAGCTTCTGATGACCGCACTTCACGCCCTCGACACGGCCGGCCTGCTGGACGGCTACCGCACGGGCCGCTTCACCCCGCGTGAGGCGATGCAGTCGGTGCTCGACCGCATCGCGGCCTGGGAATCCCTGCCCCCGGACCGCCGTCCCGGCGGATTATGCTTCCCCGACCCCGAGGGCGCGCTGCACGCCGCCGACGCCTCCGGCGCGCGCTGGC
>NZ_JABXXP010000349.1 GCF_013376155.1 Nguyenibacter vanlangensis | reverse complement strand
CGCGGCGCGCGCGGCGGATCCCGTGCCGGCCTATGGCGCCGCGACGGATGCCGCGCCGTCCTACGGTTCGTGGGGCTTCGACCTTGCGGGCCGGAACCCGGACGTCACGCCAGGGAATGATTTCTTCGGCTACGCCAACGGCCGCGCCGTGCATGACATCGTGATTCCGCCCGACATGACGGCCTATGGGCCGTTCAACATGCTGTTCGAACTGTCGCGCAAGCGGGTGCAGGCCATCCTGCAGGCGGTTTCGGCCCATCCGGTGGCGGAACCCGTGACGATCGACCAGAAGCTGGGCACGTTCTATGCGACCTTCATGGATGAAGGCGCGATCGAGGCGCTGGGGACCCGTCCGCTGGCGGCCGGGCTGGAGGCGATTCGCGCGGTGACGGACCGGTCGGCCTTCGCCAGGCTGCTGGGGCAGGGGCAGACGGGCTTTCAATATTCGCTGTTCGGGCTGGCGATCCAGCCGGACGCCAAGGACCCCACGCGCTATGCCCTGATGCTGGACCAGGCGGGCATCGGCATGCCGGACCGCGACTACTACCTGAAGCCGGCCCTGGCTGCGAAGAAGACGGCCTATCAGGCCTATGTGCGGCAGGTCCTGACCATGATCGGCTGGCCGGATGCCGACCGGGCGGCGCCGGCGATCGTGGCGTTCGAGACGCGCCTGGCCGGCGTGCATTGGGCGCGGCAGGATATGCGCGATCCGGATCGCATCTATAACCCGATCAGCGTGCCCGACCTGCGCAAGCGCGCCCCCGGCTTCGACTGGGCGTCCTATCTGGCCGGGGCGGAACTGCCGCCGGCGATCGTGAAATCGGGCACGCTGATCGTGGGTGAGCCCGACGCCATCGTGGGGGAGGCGCGGATCGCGTCCGAGACCGGCCTGGACACGCTGCGCGCCTGGCTGGCCTTTCACCTGGTGGACAATGCCGCGCGCGACCTGCCGCGGGCGTTCGTGCAGGCATCGTTCGATTTCAACGACAGGATCCTGTCCGGCCAGCCCCAGTTGCCCGAACGCTGGAAGCGCGCGGTGTCGGCCACCAGCGGCGCGATGGGCATGGCGCTGGGCCAGTCCTATGTCGCGCGCTATTTCCCGCCCGCCTATCGCGACACGATGCGCGACCTGACCGGCGAGCTGAAGGCCGCCTTCCGCGTGCGGTTGCAGCATAATGGCTGGATGGAGCCGAAGACCCGCGCCGCGGCCCTGCAGAAGCTGGATCATTTCACCATCCAGATCGGCTATCCGAACCGCTGGCGGGATTATTCGACGCTGCGGATCCGCCTGGGCGATGCCTATGGCAATGCGGAACGCGCCATCGGCTTCGAATGGCGCTACTGGCTGGGCCATCTGGGGCACAAGGTGGATCGCGACGAATGGGATATGACCCCGCAGACGGTCAATGCCTACAACAACCCGGTGTTCAACGAGGTCGTGTTCCCCGCCGCGATCCTGCAGCCGCCCTTCTTCAACCCGAAGGCCGATCCGGCCGTCAATTACGGCGCCATCGGCGGCGTGATCGGGCACGAGATGACGCATTCCTTCGACGACGAGGGGCGCAAGTTCGATTATCTGGGCCGGCTGAAGGATTGGTGGACCAAGGACGACGCGGCGCGTTTCGACGCGCTCTCGGCGAAGTTCGGGGCGCAATATGACGCCTTCCAGGTGCTGCCCGGCGTGCATGTGAACGGCAAGCTGACCATGGGCGAGAACATCGCCGACCTGGGCGGCCTGACCCTGGCGCTGGATGCCTATCATGCCTCGCTGCACGGCAAGCCGGCGCCGGTGCTCGGCGGGCTGAGCGGCGACCAGCGGGTATTCCTGGGCTGGGCGCAGGTGTGGCGGCAGAAGCTGCGCGACGACATCATACGGCAGCGGATCATGACCGACCCGCATTCGCCGCCGCAGGCTCGCGTCAATATCCCGATGCATAATATCGATGCCTGGTACCGGGCCTGGAGCGTCACCCCGGGCGAGGCGCTGTATCTGAAGCCCGAGGCGCGCGTGAAGATCTGGTAGCGGACGCGCTGTCGGCCTCCCCGTCGCCGGGTGGCGGGCCGGGGGAAGGGCCGGCGCTTTTTTGCGGTGCCGGCCCTTGCGCAATCTTGCGCCACCTGCTGGAACGACCCCGCTATCGGGGAGAGACGAGATGACGACGGTGACGCTGGGCCATCCGGATTCCATCCTGCACGCAGCGGAGGCTGCATCCGTGGTGCGCGTGCTCGAGGCCCATGAGCTGGAAGTCGCCTATGTGACCGGTGGCAAGGCCGAACTGGCCGCCGCCATGGCGGCGGGCCGGATCGATCTGTTCGTTTCGGCCTGGCTGCCGGACATCGATGCCGCCTGGGCGTCCGGGCTGCCGGGCATGGAGGCATTCGGCCAGTTGTACAAGCCTGTCTTCGGCTGGTCGCTGCCCGAGGGGGCCGCCCCGCAGGTCGCCGGAATCGGCGATCTGGCGTATGACGAGACGGTCAACCGCAACATCGTGGCGGCGGAGTCGGTGCTGGAGCGCGTGCGCCAGGCTGTGGCGGCCTATGGGCTGGCGGCGTGCGGTTTCACCATCGAGGCGCGGCCGGACGACGAGGCTTACGATCATGCCGCGCGGGCGATCGCGTCCGGCGAGGCCGCCATCCTGCCCTTGTGGCAGCCGAATTTCCTGCATCACGGCAGCCGCCTGCGCACGTTGGGCGACCCGAAGGGGGCGCTGGGGAGCGAGCAGCAGGCGCGCATGCTGCTGCGCCGTGCGGCCCGGGATGTGCTGGATTCCGACCTGCTGGACGAACTGGACGAACTGACCCTGGGCAACAAGGTGGTCAGCGCCCTGGATTATGCCATGCGCCGCGAGGGCATGAGTGCCGATGAGGCCGCCGAGGCGTGGCAGCGCGGCAAGCTGCTGCCGCGCTGACCGCGCGGTCTTTCGTCCCGTGACGATGCGGCCCATCGTGATCTTCGGTGCCGGGGTGCATCCCGACGGCACGCCGACCGCGACCCTGCGTCATCGGGTGGCCGCCGCCGCGTCCTATGGCCTGGCGCGGCAATCGGTCCTGTTCATCCCGACCGGCGGCACGCCG
>NZ_JABXXP010000348.1 GCF_013376155.1 Nguyenibacter vanlangensis | reverse complement strand
GGCTCGGCGTCATTCCACGCATTTCGGCCGCCGGGGCGCCGCTCTATCGCACGCGCCTGCCTTTCGCCGACGCCGCCGAGCGCATCCGCCATTTCTGGATGCCCTATCACGCCGCGCTGGCGGCGTTGATCCAGGCCCAGGTGGCGGCCCACGGTGCCTGCCTGCTGGTCGATTGCCATTCCATGCCCGGCATCGCCGGCCTGGATGCGCCCGATTTCGTGCTGGGTGACGGGTGGGGCACGTCCTGCGCCCCCGCCGTCAGCGCCGCGGCCGAGGCCGCGCTCCGCGCCCAGGGTTTCGCGACCAGCCGCAACAAACCGTATGCGGGCGGCTACGTCACCCGGCATTACGGCCAGCCGGCACGCCACCGCCACGCCCTGCAGGTCGAAATCAGCCGCCCGCTCTATATGGACGAAAACCGCCTGGTCCCGCATGACGGATTCACGGCGATCCGCGCCGCCATGACCGACCTGCTGCGCACGCTCGCGGGCGTGGCCCAGGATCTGGCCCGCTCCGCCGGCACGACATCATAGACACGATTTCCCAGATACGGCTCCCTGGAATCGCCCCTCGACCGCCTTGCGCGGCCCGGTTCAGCCCGCGTTCGGCGCCTGCCCCGACGGCGTATGCTGATCCACCGCCGCAGGCAGGAACTGCGCCAGCGCCGGCAGGATGGTCGAGGCCGGCAGGCCGGTCCGATCGACCAGCGCCTCGACCTGCTGGTTCGTCAGGATCGATCGCAATTCATCCACCGAGATCGGCAGGTTCTGGCCCGTGCCGATCCATGACCGGACCTTGTCCCCCAGGCCGGCCTGCTCGGCCTGCGCTGCCAGGTTCGAAATCCCCTGCGCCGAGGTCAGTTCGGACAGATGCTGGTTCAGCATCTCGCCCAGCCCGGCCTGGCCGGCCAGTTGCTCCACCGTGTTCAGCAGCCCGTCAAACAATCCGGCCATATCCCACCTGCCTCTCGCTGGCGGCCCGGGCAAAACTCGCCCAGGCCATATCTCGCCGAGCAGATTGCCGCGATGCACCCCATCGCGTCACGATCCGCTCCAAACATACATATTTTATCACGGAATCATCGCCATGGCGCATGGCAAAAAAAAAGCGGCGCTACCGCACCGCGAAAGTTTAGGGAGGAAACGTCCAAGAAGCAGCCGCAAACGCAACGCTGCAACACGTCACACATGGCGCGAATCACAAATTGGTGTCAAGAGAATAGTAGCAGCAACCCGCCGCATGCCGCCGATCCACGGGTATCATTCAACGCCGTGCCGGCCCGGCCGGGAAGATCGGATGGTGGGTGCGACAGGGATTGAACCTGTGACCCCCGCCGTGTGAAGGCGATGCTCTACCGCTGAGCTACGCACCCATCCGTGCTCGGTGGGGCCCTCTTAATGGATCCGCTCCCCCATCGCAAGACGCCTCGTCATAGATTCGTCAAAAGCCGAACATGTGATCCAGCGAGAAGGCGCCGTCCGATGCCCGCATCACGCCGTGATAGCCGAACAGGCGGCAGGTCGTGTCGCGGATCATGACATATCCGCCCTGCCCCGCGCGCTCCAGCATGTCGGCCGCGAACAGCATGTGCGGCCACACCACGGCCGACCCCGAGCACGCGATCCGCAACCCGGTCTCGGCCAGCGTCCGCCCGGCCGCGTCATGCAGGCTCAGCACGGTCCGCGATTCCGCCCGCCATGAATTCGACGCCGGATAGATCAGGCAGCAGAACGCATCGCCCAGCCCGTTCCCGCCCTTCAGGAACAATCGCGTGGTCAGCCCCGGCGGCGGCCCGGAATAGGATTGCGGCTCGCCCCGATAGGTCATGACCGTGTTGAAGATATGCGCACCGAAACTGGTTTCCGCCACATGGCCGCCATCGCGCGCGACAAAGCGCACCAGCGCGTGCAGCCAGCCATCGGCCTCGCCGCCGTCGCGGAAATCATAGACCAGTTCCCCATGGCCGCCGGGCACGCCCAGTTCGGCCAGGTCCTGCGCCAGGTCGTGGTCACGCGGCAGGCAGCCCAGGAATTTCTGCCCGGTCGGCCGACCCGCCGCATCGAAGCAATCCAGCCGCAGCGGCAGGTCGGCCTGCGATTCGGCCATCGGCACCGGCTGGACGATGGTGCGGAACCGCGCGGGGTCCAGAATGGGGAACGGCAGCAGATAGCCGCGCCCCAGGCTGGGGGCCAGATCACGGATTCCCGGGTCGGGGCGCAGATCGGCACGCTCGACATTCAGGTGCGCGATGCGCGTCCGTCCTCCGCCCGTCACCTCATAGCGCGGCCGCACCACATGGCGGCCGGACCGGAATTCGATCTGCGCCGGCCAGGCCAGGTCCGGCAGGCAGTCGGCGACGCGAATCGCCACCGTCTCATAGGGGCCAACCGCACGCGCGATCGGCACATGTGTCTCGCGTCCCATCCGATTCAGGCTCATCGCCCCCGCCGGGATCGGCACCGCATGACTGTTCTGCACCCACAGCACCACGTCCTCGCCCCGATCCGGCGCCGGCAGGTTGGCATAGCGGTCGGACGGCCAGGCATTGGCGTCATGCGTCACCGACAGGCTGCGATTGCCATCGGTACCATAGGTATCCAGCGCGTATTTCACCACGTCATGGCCCGCTACCCCCACGGCGTGGACGAATAGCTGCCCCACGAAGGGCTTCAGCCCGAATCGCGCCCGCACGGCCCGGCTGTCGATGACGATCGCGGCCTCGTCGCCGGGCACCGTCTCCTCCCACGTCGCCAGCACCGCCCCATCGGCATCGAACAGGCGCAGCCACAGCCGCACCGCCGCCGCGCCATAGCGCGACCAGTAATTCGCCGTGACCAGCCGCGTCGACAGCCCGTCCGCATCGCGGAAGAAGGCGTGATTGGTCGCGAAATTCAGCTTGTCCAGATAGCGCTCGCGCACCGTCAGCAATCCGTCCGGCAGGCGCAGCGCGTCCAGCGCCACGAAACGCGCCCCCGGCGGCATCAGATGAGCAATCCGCTCGCCGGTCCGCGCCCCGTCGAAGGTCGCGGCCAGCACGACCGCCGCGCCGGATTCCGGCAGGTCGGTCAGCGCCCG
>NZ_JABXXP010000347.1 GCF_013376155.1 Nguyenibacter vanlangensis | reverse complement strand
GTCGCGGCGAGCAGGCCGGCCCCCAGCAGGGCCGCGCGGCATGCCGCGCGCCGGACGGCATGGCGGGCGGTATGATGGGCGGTATGATGGGCGGTATGATGGGCGGCATGGCGGGTGGGCACGATCCGAAGACGATCCGTTTCCATGGATGACCTCTTGTCCGGGAAGAAGGGGTGCCGGGGCGGCGGGGTGCCGCGACCGGCCGGGTAGGATGGTCCCGTCATCGGGCATGGACATACTGGCCCATGCGCCATGAATGACGCCAGACCGGCGCGGGCATTTTTTGATCGGGATGCGGGCAGCCCGCACCCCGGCGGTCAGAAGCCGGCTGACATCGAGACGAGGGCGGAAAACCCGCCGCCGACCACGTAGACCGGAGCGGCGCCGGCGACGATCTGCCCGTTCGTGGCCCGGGTGTCGTGGGCCGCGCCGGTATTGCTGCCGGCGCCGGAGAGATATTTATTGTCGCCCAGATTCATGAGGTTGAGCTGAATCTGCGGGTGCCGGGCCGGACCGATGGCCTTCAGGCGGCAACCCAGCGCCAGGTTCGACGTGACATAGGCGTGCAGGGCCTGGTCGTTCATGAAGGTCGTGTACTGGGAATCGACATAGCGCAGGTCGAAATTTGCGAAGAGCCTGCCGTCGTCATATTGCAGCCCGATCGCCCCGGTGAATTTGGGCGAATCGACCGCGATCTTGCCGGCGGTCGGCAGATAGCCGATGCCGTCATTGTAGTTATTGTCGAACGTGGCATGCAGATACTGGCCCGACAGATAGGGGCTGAAATGATGCCAGTGCGCGAGACCCAGTTCGGCTTCGATTCCGCGCGAGGTCTCGCCGCCGACATTCAGCGGTTCGGACACCAGGCTGTTGGTGCCGGGGATGTAGCCGTACGACGTCACCTGGTGATTGACGATGTTGTAGTTGAAGGCCGCGACCGAGCCGGGGGCGCGAAAGGACGTGGTGCCGTTGACATAGATCTGGTCGCGGGGCGTCAGCTTGTACGAGGCCAGGGTGGTGATTTCGGTGTCGGGCGCAGCGCCCCCGATCCCCAGCGATCCGGTGGGAACCGTGCCGAAATAGCTTTGCGTCGTATTGATCCGTTCGCCGTACGGCGCGGGGCCGAACATGTGCATGTAGTACGGCGTCACGTCCAGCGTGACCGCGGGCGCCAGGCGGAAATGCGCGGGAGCCGCCACCGTCATGGCGTGATTGAGATTGGAATTCAGCTTGTAGTAATTTGGGTCGTTTCCATTATAGGCGCCCCCGTCGTAATTGAGGCCGCGCCCATATTGGTGCCATTGGGCGAGCGTGGGATCCACAAACGAGTTGAAGGTCGTGGCGTTGTAGCTGAACAGGCCGGCGATCGCGTTGTCCCTGCCCCATGCCTTGACGAATTTCGCATCGAGATGGTAGCGCCGGCCGCCGCCGGGACCGCGCCAGCTATTCCATGACATATGCGAGAACGAGACGAAGCCGCGGATCCCGCCATTGCCGATATCGCCAGTTTCGAAACGCGCGAATTCCTTGTTCGCGCTGTGCGTTCCGTTGGCCAGGGACAGGAATCCGCCCATCTTGTGGGATGGATTGACCTCTTTCATGGTCACCTGGCCGCCTACGGCATTGTAGAACGGCGCGTCGACGTCCGGCGAACCCTGCGAGACCGTGACCGGGCCGAGATTTTCGGTATCCACCACGGTGTTGGTGTAGGGCGCGTAGCGGATCGGGTCGGCGATCGGCACGCCTTCGAACACGAAGCCGATCTGTTCCTCATTGCGGATGTTCATCTGGTCGCGCGTCACGCCGCTCTGCGCCCGGGGGGCGGTCTGTACCGGCATCAGGCCGCCCCCCGCGTGGTGTTGGTGTTGGTGTTGGTGACGCCGGTCGCTGTCGCCATGCCCTCGGTCACCGTGATGGCCTTGGGGCCGGTGTCGGCGGACATGCCGGCCGGCTGGACAGCGCGGGCCATGGAAGCGGGTCCCCCATCATGAGCGGGTGCGGCGCGCCCATGTGCGGGCTGTCCAGGCCCGGCATGTCCGGCCCGCGCATGTTTCGCCGCCGGATCGGCCGTCGTGCCGCCGATGCGGCAGGTCCGCAATAACCGGAAACCGCGAAGGTGGAACAAAGGACAGAAAGGCGTCGGGCGCGTATCTTCACAATCCTGATCCCTGTTTGGACGAGATGACACGGGACACCAAACGTTCTGGATTGTCACCATTCTGTAAGGGGGCGCGCATGCGCGCAAGAGGAAAGATCAGATATGATCTTATTTTATGCGTTAGGTTGATTGAATGGCGCCATCCAGTCGGGTCGACCACATGCGTGCGGCCGGATTTCGGCCGATATTCGCGGAGCGATCGACCAACGCACGCGGAATCCACGCCCATTTGGGCGGACGAAAATGATCATGTTCATGCTTGTATATGATGGGACGGGCAGTGCCCTGGGCGTGGCGCCGCTGCGCCAGCGTTCGATCGTCAGCGTTCGATCGCCAGCGCCACGCCCTGGCCGCCGCCGATGCACAGGGTGGCCAGTCCCTTGCCGGCGTTGCGGCGGCGCATTTCATGCAGCAGCGTGACCACGATGCGGCAGCCCGAGGCGCCGATCGGGTGCCCCAGCGCGATGGCGCCGCCATTGACGTTGACCCGGGCGTCATCCCAGCCGAGTTCCTGGCCGACCGCCAGCGATTGCGCGGCGAAGGCCTCGTTCGCTTCGATCAGGTCGATATCGGCCAGGCGCCATCCGGCGCGGTCCAGGCAGCGCCTGGTGGCCGGCACCGGGCCGATGCCCATCATCGCCGGATCGACCGCGGCGCCGGCATAGGCCGCGATGCGGCCCAGCACCTCCAGCCCCATCGATTCAGCACAGTCGCGGCGCATCAGCAGGATTGCGGCGGCGCCGTCATTCAGGGTGGACGCATTGCCGGCGGTGACGCTGCCGTCGGGCAGGAAGGCCGGGCGCAGGGCGGCCAGGCGCTGGGGCGTGGTGTCGGGGCGGATCTGCTCGTCATTGTCGAAGCGCAGGTCTGCGCCTTTCTTCCGCGGCAGGGTCAGGGGCGCGATTTCATCGGCGAAGC
>NZ_JABXXP010000346.1 GCF_013376155.1 Nguyenibacter vanlangensis | reverse complement strand
AAGATGCTCTACAAAACAACGTTTTAGGGTGCGTCATGACTGGTCTGTCCCATCATGACGCGCAGGAGCAATAGCCGATGCCGATGACGGCGCAGGAAATCGAAGCCTATAGCATCCATGATCGCCGCCCGCCCGATCACCCCCGACAGCGGAAATCCCCCGCCCAGCGACTTCGCGACACAGACCAGGTCCGGCGCCACCCCCGACAAGGCGATGCCGAACAGGCTCCCCGTCCGGGCGAAGCCCGTCTGCACCTCGTCGGCAATCAGCACGATCCCATGTCTGTCGCAGACCGCGCGCAGGGCCCGCAGCAATTCGGGCGGCGCCACGCGGAACCCGCCCTCGCCCTGCACCGGTTCGATGATGATGGCGGCCACCTGCTCCGGCGCGATGTCGGCGGCAAAGACCAGCTCCAGCGCCCGCAGACTGTCCGCCACGCCGATCCCGTCGGCAGGGAAGGGGACATGGAAGATCCCCGCCGGCATGGTGCCGAACGGCGCCTTGTACGGCGTCACCTTGCCGGTCAGGGCCGAGGCCAGCAGCGTGCGCCCATGAAACCCGCCGGCAAAGGCGATCACCCCGCTCCGCCCGGTGGCCGCCCGGGCGATCTTCACCGCGTTCTCGGTCGCCTCGGCGCCGGTGGAAAACAGGATGGTCTTGGCCGGGCCGGGAAAGGGCGCCAGCGCGTTCAGCCGCTCGGCCAACGCGATATAGGGCTCATAGGGCGCCACCTGAAACGCGGTATGGGTATACAGCGCCATCTGTCGCTGCACCGCATCCATCACCTTCGGATGCCGATGCCCGACATTCAGCACCGCGATCCCGCCCGCGAAATCGATGAAGCGCCGGCCCTCCACATCCCACAGCTCGGCATTCTCCGCCTTCGCGGCATGAATCGCCGTGGCGCTCGCCACGCCGCGCGGCACGGCGGCCGCGCGCCGGGCCAGAAGATCGGAATTGCTCGGTGCCATCGCTCTTAATCCCTGCAAGACGAGCCGCCACGCGGCCGGACTGCCCGGCTTCTACGTCCTGCCGCGCCGGCGCGGGAGACGCCGAGTAGGCGACACTGGTGACGTCCGGTCACCACCCTCCACCGGACCGCCCGCCGCGAACCGCGCAACCCGCACGCCCGATATGTGCCCAATATGCGCCCAATATGCGATGACGAAATCGAATCCCTGCTGATGCAGAAAACGAACTACGAGGAACCGGCCTTCCGCGGCCGCGCCGGGGCCCGGTTCCGGATCATCTGTCACGAGAATTTGTTCCGGAATCCGCGACCTTACCATCTTGTAAACGTGTACCGTTTCAAAACAACATGGCGGCGAAAGCCGGGGGCAGCACCTCAGGGGCGACACCGGCAACCGTAAGACCAAGACGCATAAGCCGCTTTCCAAATCCCCGTCACGCAACCCCCTACGCCGCAACCAGCAAGACGACCTCCCGTTTGATGGACCCGGTGCCCGGCACCGGTCTTCTCTTCGACGATGTCCTGACGACCCAAGAACAATAATCTCACCGTCCGGCGGCTCCCGGCCGTCCAGATATTCAGCCCCCTCGCGATACCGCAAGACCCACAGGCATGATGTTCACCAGATCGCTCGCCCTTCTGGCGCGCTACGCGTTGATCGCGTCGGCGTTGCTGGGTTTTTTCGCCGGCCGTCCCGCCCACGCGCAATATCGCGGCCCGATCTCCGCCACCGCCCCGACCTTCTCGCTCGACACGCCCACCGCCTATGAAAACACGCCCTTCACGCCGCCGGTCGAGCACATGTACCAGCCCTGGGCCAACCTGGTGAAGGACCTGAACCGGCGGGGCATCGGCATCGTCATCGATTATACCAGCGAAAGCGCGCTCGCCCTGGATGGCGGCAATGCCGGCGACGCCGGGTACGCCCATCAGATCGGCGTCGAACTCGACCTGGACTGGAGCAAGCTGGTCGGCTGGCGCGGCTTTACGACCCATGCGGTGGCGGTCAACCGCGCCGGTCACAACATGGCCGCCGATTTCGGCGACCGGTCCCTGAACGGGTTTCAGGAAATCTATGGCGGCGGCGGCAATGTCGGCGTCCACCTGGTCTATGTCTACGGCACGCAGGATCTGTGGGGCGGACGGCTGCAGATCGCGGCGGGCAAGATGCCGGTCAATATCGATTTCTCCGCCTCGCCTTTGTTCTGCACCTTCATGAACAAATCGATGTGCGGCAACCCGAAATCCCTGACCCGCGGCGACCCGGGCTACGGCACCTATCCCGGTTCGACCTATGGCACGCGCTTCCGCCTCTGGCCCATGCACGGCATGTATGTTCAAGCGGGCCTGTACGGCGTCAATCCGGACCTCAATACCAACAGGTATGACCGTACCGGCTTCAATTTCAGCACCAATCGCTATACGGGCATCTATGTCCCGGTCGAATTCGGGCTGATTCCCACCTTCGGGCCGCACAACCTGGTCGGGCACTACAAATTCGGCGTCGCCTATGACGACGCGAACTATGCCGACAATTATCTCGACATCTACAACAACCCCGCCCCCCTGACCAGAAAGCCCTTCCGTACCGACAACGGCAAGACCCAGATCTGGGTCGAGGGCGACCAGATGCTGGTCCGCAACGGACACGGCCCGCTGAACGGGCTCTATGTCATGGCCGGCCTGGTCCGCAACGATCCCAGGACCAGCGCCTATCTGTACCAGTTCTACGGCGCGCTGGTCGACCGGGGCATATTCCACTCCCGTCCGCAGGACACGTTCGGCATCGAACTGTCACGCACCACCGCCAGCCCCGACCTCGTCGCCGCCCAGCGGATCGATTACGCGCTGGGCAGAAAACTGCCCGGCAACACCACCTATCCGCAAAGCCACCTGACGGTGCTCGAAGTCACCTATAGTTTTCACGTCACACGCGGCCTGTCCATGCAGCCGGACTACCAGCGCATCATGCGCCCCAACCTGCAGCGCAACAAACCGGCAATCGACGCGATCGGCCTCAAGGTGCACGCGGTATTCTAATTCCCGCCACGGACCCCGCGGGGCCCGTGGCGTCCCGCCCTCAGAACGAGCGGATGCGGCTGCGCGGCGGCCGCGGCCCG
>NZ_JABXXP010000345.1 GCF_013376155.1 Nguyenibacter vanlangensis | reverse complement strand
ATGACCGGCGCGCCATAGGGCGCCGGCTCGGGCGTGGCGCCGGGCATGCCCAGCGATTGCTGCTGGATGGCGCCGGGCCCGGCACCCGCCGTATCGACCAGCCAGTCCGCCAGATGGTGGCGGACCTGGAACTCCAGTTCGATATTCATGTCCTTCATCATCTGCTTCGTCAGGTCGTACAGATGGGCCGGCGAGTCCGCGTTGCCGTTGCCGTCGCTGTCCCCCGATCCGGCGGAGAAGTCACGTCGGACATGGGCCTCGGCATAGCCGGTGCGTTGGCCGTTGGCCGAGACGATATCCAGATGCACGTCCATCTCGCCTTCCAGCGAACCGCCCGGCAGGTGCAGGATCGACGCGCGATCGATGGTGAACACCGCGCTGCCCGTGCTGCCTGCCGGCATCAGCCGGTCGGCCGCCATGCGCAGCAGCGCCTGGTCGGGCGGCGTGGGAGCATTGGCCGAGATGTCGCCGGGCACCGACCCCGGCACGCCGTTATCGACGGTGCTGATCGACGCTACGTTCAGGCGCAGTACCGACAGGTAATCATAGCGCAGCGGTGCGAAGCTGGTCGGTGGCGCCTCCTCGCACGCTGCCAGTGGCAGCAACGGGCATGCAAGCAGCAGCAGCATGGGCAACCGGGCAGTCCGGCGGGACGGGCGCATGGATGACCTCTCCAACGTAAGGCGCGACGGGGACGTAGGGGGAACGTGCCGCCCCCGGCCCGGCTGGTCAATCCGTCGCGGACGCCCCGCCGATCTCGGCCCGGCTGAAATGGAAGCTGAGATTGCAGAACTCGCAGCTCATGCTGATCGTTCCATTCTCGGCCATGTGGTCCAGGTCGTCGGTCGAGAACGTCTCCAGGATTCCCGACAGCCGCGCCCGGCTGCACCGGCAGCCGAAGGCCAGCGCCCGGGGGCGGTCGGCGCAGACATCCTCGGAATGGAACAGGCGATAGAGCAGGGCCTCGGGCGCCAGCGC
This sequence comes from Nguyenibacter vanlangensis, assembly GCF_013376155.1. Lineage (GTDB taxonomy): Bacteria > Pseudomonadota > Alphaproteobacteria > Acetobacterales > Acetobacteraceae > Gluconacetobacter > Gluconacetobacter vanlangensis. The sequence goes on along the minus strand of NZ_JABXXP010000345.1, from coordinate 2,128 downwards.
ATCGTCCAGCAATTCCGCCTCGGTCACCGTTTCCGCCAGGGTGGTGGCGGTCGCCCAGCTTTCCGCCGGGTCGTCGTCGGGCGTCGTTCGGGCGGCCAGCCCCCCTTCGGTGGCGATGCGCTCCAGGATCAGCGCAGATGCCCGCCAGCCGGCCGAAGTGCGCGCGCAGGCCAGACGGATCCAGCAATCGTGCTGCTCGCTGGTTTCGAAATAATGACCGGCCATGTCCGACAGCGATGCTCCGCGGATCTCGACGATCCCCTGGTGGATGTCGGTGTCGGGCCCCTGGTCGACGGTAAAGGCCAGATAGCCGCGCCCCAGCAGCCGCGAGGCGTCAGCATCCGGGTCGGACGCAGACAATGCAGCGATCCGCTGCGCGTCGGACCGGGCATGGAAGCGCAGCGCGCCGGCATGCGTGCAATCGGCCACCAGGAACGAGACCGGGCCGTCGCCACGCGCCTGCAGCGAGAAGGAGCCCTGGAATTTCAGCGCCGAGGCCAGCCCGCCGACCAGCGCCAGCGCCTCGCCCGCCAGGCGCAGGACGATCTCGGGGTGGTCGTGCCGGGCCAGCAGCGCATCGGTCAGCGCCCCCACCCGGACCAGCCGCCCGCGCACCGGCCGGCCGGCAAGATAGAAGGGCGTGACTCCCTGGGGAACCACCATGTCCGGCACGTCGGGCCGGTGCGTGTCGAGAAAGGCGGGCGTGTCGATCATACCATGTCCAGAAATGGGGCCATGCCCGGGGATGCGGGCATGCTTCGGGATGGAGAGGGCGGGATCAGATCCGGGCGCTGATCTCGGCCTCGACGGCCTCCAGCCGGGTTTCGAAGGCGCGCAGGATATCGGGGCGCAGCTTCTCCTTCGCGGCCAGCGCCTTCAGCAGCGCCTGCCGGCAGCGATCATGCCCCGCATCCAGGTCTTCGGTGCGCGGCGCGCCCGCCAGGCAGTCCAGATAGGCATTGCGCAGGATGGTCACGCCCGGCCCGCTGCACGGCAGGGTGGCGAAGGCGGCCTCGACGATCCCCTCGACCCACCCCGGCGTGGCCGGAACCTCCTCGGTGCTTGTGGGGCGCGCGGGGATCTGGGCCGGACCTGTCATCAGGGCTCTTCCTCTCCATAATCCTGCCATTGCGGGCCGCCCATGGCCCAGACCAGCAGCCCCTTCTGGGCATGCAGGCGATTTTCGGCTTCGTCGAATACCACCGATTGCGCGCCCTCGAACACGTCCTCGGTGACTTCCTCGCCGATATGGGCAGGCAGGCAGTGCATGAACAGGGCATCGGGTGCCGCCAGCGCCATCAGCGCCGCGTCGACGCAATAGGGCGCGAAGGCGACGCGGCGTTGTTCGGCGTCGCTGTCGGACATGCTGACCCAGGTATCGGTCAGCACGCAGTCGGCCCCGGTGACGGCCTGGCGCGGGTCGGTCGTCACCATGATGTCGGCACCGCCCTGCCGCGCCCAGGCCAGGGCGTTTTCCGACGGCGCATGGCTGGCCGGGGTGGCCAGGCGCAGCGCGAAGCCGAACAGCCGCGCCGCTTCGATGAACGAGGTGGCGACATTGTTGCCGTCGCCCACCCAGGCCAGGGTCCGGCCCGCGATCGGCCCGCGATGTTCCTCGAACGTCATGATGTCGGCCAGGATCTGCACCGGGTGGGAATCCGGCGTCAGCCCGTTGATGACCGGTACGCTGGACCAGCGTGCCAGTTCGCGCAGCGCTGTGGCGTCCCCGGTGCGCAGTACGATGGCATCGACGAAGCGCGACAGCACGCGCGCCGTATCGGCGATCGTCTCGCCCCGGCCCAACTGCATGTCGTTGGGTGACAGCAGGATGACGTCGCCGCCCAACTGCCGCATCCCGACCTCGAACGACACCCGGGTGCGCGTCGACGGCTTGGACAGCATCAACCCCAGCGCACGGCCCAGCAGCGGCTGGCGCGGATGCAGCGGCCGGGCGCGGCCGCGCTGCATCCGCTTGATGTGGCTGCCCAGATCCAGGATGGCGCGCAGCGTCGGACCGTCGAAATCGCGCAGATCCAGGAAATGCCGCGGCGGCGGCCCCGCCAGAAGCGGAGCGGAGGGCAGGGCATTCATGCCGCGGACTCCTCGGCCACGGACGTCTCGGCGGCCA
>NZ_JABXXP010000344.1 GCF_013376155.1 Nguyenibacter vanlangensis | reverse complement strand
GCCCTGGTCGCACGGGGCTGTCCACCGCATGCGCGGGCCCGAGGCGCTCAGCGGCCGCGACCGGCTGCGCCAGGCCCTGCACGCGCTGGGCTTTCCGCTGGCCTGACGCATCGTTTCCCCCAACCGTATATCTGGATTGGAGAATTCTCATGCCGAATCCCAAATTATTCGAACCGGTGACGATCGACGGGCTGGCCCTGCCCAACCGGATCGTCATCGCGCCGATGTGCCAATATTCGGCCACCGACGGCCGCATGAACGACTGGCACCTGATCCATCTGGGCGGCCTGGCCCAGTCGGGCGCCGGCCTGCTCACGATCGAGGCGACGGCGGTCCTGCCCGAAGGGCGGATCACCTATGGCGATGTCGGGCTGTGGGACGATGCGACCGAGGCCGCGATGCGCCGCACGCTGGCGGGGGTCCGCCAATGGTCCGGCATGCCGGTCGCGATTCAGCTTGCCCATGCCGGGCGCAAGGCATCGACCGAAGTTCCGTGGAAGGGCGGGCGGCACATCCCGCCCGGCACCCCGCAAAGCTGGCAGACCGTGGCGCCATCCGCCGTGCCCTATACCGACGGCGACAACGCCCCCATGGCGCTGGACCGCGATGGCATGCGGCGGGTGCGCGACGCCTTCGCGGCAGCGGCGAAACGGTCGGCGGCGCTGGGCATCGACGCGGTGCAGATCCATGCCGCGCACGGCTACCTGCTGCATCAGTTCCTTTCCCCGCTGGTCAATCGCCGCGACGATTCCTATGGCGGCAGCCTGGAAAACCGGCTCCGCTTCCCGCTGGAAGTCTTCGACGCGGTGCGGGATTCCTTCACCGGCGGGCCGGTGACGGTACGCGTCTCCGGCACCGACTGGGTCGAGGGCGGCTGGGACATCGAACAGACCATCGCGCTGGCCCGGGCGCTCGAATCCCGGGGGTGCAGCGCCATCCATGTCTCCAGCGGCGGCCTCAGCCCGCTGCAGCGCATTCCGGTGCATCCGGGCTATCAGGTGCCGCTGGCCCGCGCCGTCAAGGCCGAAACGAAGATGCCCGTCGTGGCGGTCGGTCTGATCACCGGCTACGAGCAGGCCGAGGCGATCGTCGCCAACGGCGAGGCCGACATGATCGCCCTGGCGCGCACCGTTCTGTACGACCCGCGCTGGCCCTGGCACGCGGCGGCGCATCTGGGCGGCCACGTCACGGCGGCCAGCCAGTATCTGCGCTGCCAGCCGGCCATCCACCGCGACCTGTTCAAGCTGCCGGAATCGTAAGGCCCCAGGCCGCGTCCCGCGCACAGCGCCGGGATGCGGCCCCCGCGCCGCCCTGTTCACTTTCCCGCCATTGCACGAGGAAATATTCGCTTTCTCCTTCTCTGGACATATTTTGTAATAAATAAATTGTCTGGTCCGATTTCCGTGTCGCAACGGCAGGCCGCAAGAGAAGGAAAACGCGCTCATGAAACCATGCGGGCTTGCCCTGACGGCCCTTCTCCTTGCGGGATGCAGCGGCACGCCGCTGACGCCGCCGCTCGACATGACCGACGCTCAGAAGCAACAGGTGCGGCTGGTCCAGGACCGATATGCCCGCTGCGCGGCCCAGTACCCGCCCGCGATCGGCCATTACGCGCAATTGGCCGGATGCGAAAATAAGGCGGACACCGCCTTCGGAACGGCCACCGGCCTCGACCCGGCCGCGGTCGCCTATCTGACAAGCGCCCGGCAGAAGGCCGGCCTGCTGCGCGACGCCGGGCGGATCAGCGACGGCGACGCAAGCGCCATGCTGCTGGCCGCGACCAGCCAGGCGCGCTCCAGGCTGATCGAAGACCATCAGGACGACGTGGCGCGGCGCCTGGCGAATTGCGTCACGGGCCTCTCCGGCCCCTATCTGGGCAGTCCCGGCCCGTTTTTAGGGGGTTGGAGATACTGCCCCGGCAACTGACGAGAGCAGATCCCGTTCAAACGGACTCGTTTGAACGGGTAAAGATGCTCGACAAAATAACAACATAGAGCATTTCCACTGAACCGGTGTTCGGTGGAAATGCTCGAGCAGGCGGCCGGCCGGCGGACCGCCGGCGGGACGGATTGCGGCTTGATCTTTTCCGCGCGGCGTCGCTGAATGGCGGCCGGTTCGTGCGCGAACATGCTGATCGAACTTCGAAAACGACAAGGGAAACCAGGCTCCCGCCGGGGGGCTGCTGTTCTATGACGGTCAAACTGGACGAAAGCTGGAAGGCGGCGCTGGCATCGGAATTCGATGCGCCGTACATGCGGGCGCTGAAGGATTTCCTGCTGGCGGAGAAGAGCCGCGGCAAAGTGATCTTCCCCAGGGGCTCGGAATATTTCCGCGCGCTGGACCTGACCCCGCCGGACGCGGTCCGGGTCGTCATCCTGGGCCAGGACCCGTACCATGGCGACGGCCAGGCCCACGGCCTGTGCTTCAGCGTGCGGCCCGACATCCGCATCCCGCCCTCGCTGGTCAATATCTACAAGGAAATCCAGAGCGACCTGGGGATTCCCCCCGCCCGCCACGGCTATCTCGAATCCTGGGCGAAGCAGGGGGTGCTGTTGCTGAACAGCGTGCTGACCGTCGAACGCGCCAGCGCCGCCTCGCACCAGGGCAGGGGCTGGGAACGCTTCACCGACGCGGTGATCGCCTGGGTCAATGACGGCCCCGCGCCGGTCGTCTTCATGCTGTGGGGCGCCTACGCCCAGAAAAAGGCCGCCTTCGTCGACCAGTCGCGGCACCTGGTGCTGAAGGCCCGGCACCCGTCCCCCCTGTCGGCGCATAGCGGCTTCTTCGGCTGCCGCCATTTTTCCCAGGCCAATGCCTTCCTGGTCCGCAACGGGCTGGCGCCGATCGACTGGGCCCTGCCGGACGTCGCGCAGCCCGCCTGACGCGGGGGCGATCCGGGATTACGTCACCGCGTTTTCCCGCCGGCCCGGCATGTCGAGGCGTGCGATGTCGGCCTTGTCCAGCCATCCATGCGCCCGCATGTCGGCCAGAATCCACTCCAGCCCGATCCAGTCCGGCCCGACCCATCCCGGCCCGGCCCCGCCCGCCGCGCCGTCGCCGAACACCATGCGATCGGTCCCCGGCCGGCCGGGCATGACGGCCCGCGTCGCGCG
>NZ_JABXXP010000343.1 GCF_013376155.1 Nguyenibacter vanlangensis | reverse complement strand
GCAGGCACGGGGGGCGTCTGATGCGCTGGTCCCTCACCCGGCCGGGCGACGCCCCGCCGTCCAACCCCGCCCCGCCCGGCCCCGACATGCCCAACCCCACAATGACCGAAACCGTGCGGCGCAACCTGGTCATGGGCCGCCTGCAGGATTTCGTCTCCTGGGGGCAGGCCCACTCGGTCTGGCCGTTCAATTTCGGCCTGTCCTGCTGCTATGTCGAAATGGCCACCGCCTTCACCAGCAAATACGACATCGCCCGCTTCGGGTCCGAGGTCCTGCGCGCCACCCCGCGCGAGGCCGACCTGATCGTCATCTCGGGCACGGTGTTCGTGAAGATGGCGCCCATCGTCAAATATCTCTACGACCAGATGCTCGAACCCCGCTGGGTCATCTCCATGGGCTCCTGCGCCAATTCGGGCGGGATGTACGATATCTACAGCGTGGTACAGGGGGTCGACAGCTTCCTGCCGGTCGATGTCTACGTCCCCGGCTGCCCACCCCGCCCCGACGCCCTGCTCGAAGGATTGATGCTGCTGCAGCAATCGATCGGCACCCAGCGCCGGCCGCTCAGTTGGATGGTCGGCCCGCAGGGGGTGGAACGCGTCACCCCGCCCAGCCTGCGCGACGCCAAACGCGCCGAACGCCGCGCCGCGCAGACCCTGCGCAGCCCCGACACGATCTGACGGGGAACGGTCCGATGGGCGTCGCCGACCTCGAACAGCGCACCGCACCGGCCGATTCCGTCACCATGCTCGCGCAACTCTCCGGCCTGCCGCCGCACATGCCGCGCCTGGCCGAAACGACGCGCGACGGCATCCCCACGCTCTGGATCGTCCCCCAGGACCTGCGCGCGATCGCAGCATTGCTGCGCCATCCCACCGCGCTGCGCATGCTGTTCGACCTCACGGCGATCGACGAGCGCCAGCGCACCCACCGCGCCGGCCTGCCCGATGCCGATTTCACCCTGGTCTATCATTTCATGGCCTTCGCCGGCGCGGGCGACGCGCTGCGCCTCAAGGTGCCGCTGTCCCAGGGCGCGCTGTCCCAAGGCGCGCCGTCGGCCCCGTCGATCGCCGATCTGTGGCCCAACGCCAACTGGTACGAACGCGAGGTCTGGGACCTGTTCGGCATCGCCTTCGACGGCCATCCCTTCCTGCGCCGCATCCTCACCCCGCCCACCTGGACCGGCCACCCGCTGCGCAAGGACCATTATGCCCGCGCGACGGAAATGCCGCCCTACAGCCTGACCGAAGAGCACGAAATGGCCGAACAGCAGGCCCTGCGCTTCGATCCCGGCGCCTGGGGCATGGCCCGCCACGCCGACAACACCGATTTCATGTTCCTCAATCTCGGCCCCAACCATCCCAGCGTGCACGGCGTCTTCCGCATCGTGCTGCAACTCGCGGGCGAACGCATCGTCGACGCGGTGCCCGATATCGGCTTCCACCATCGCGGGGCCGAGAAGATGGCCGAACGCCAGACCTGGCACGGCTTCATCCCCTATACCGACCGGGTCGACTACCTGGGCGGGGTCATGAATAATTTCCCCTACGTCATGGCGGTCGAACGGCTGGCCGGCATCGATGTCCCCCCACGGGCGCAGATGATGCGCGTCATGCTGGCCGAACTGTTCCGCATCGCCAGCCACCTGGTGTTCTACGGCACCATGTCGCAGGATGTCGGCCAGCTCTCGCCGGTCTTCTACATGTTCAGCGACCGCGAGCGGGTGTTCGAGATCATCGAGGCCATCTGCGGCTTCCGCATGCACCCCGCCTTCTTCCGCATCGGCGGGGTGGCGATGGACCTGCCGCGCGGCTGGGACGGGCTGATCCGCGACTTCCTCGCCTATCTGCCGCCCCGGCTGGACGAATACGAAAAACTGGTGATGCGCAACCCGATCTTCCGCGCCCGCACCGTCGGCGTCGGCGCCTACGACGTGGCCGAGGCCGTGTCCTGGGGCGTCACCGGCCCCGGCCTGCGCGCCTGCGGCCTGGAATGGGACCTGCGGCGCCAGGCCCCCTATGCCTGCTACGACCAGCTCGAATTCGACATCCCCACCGCGTCGAACGGCGATTGCTACGACCGCGTCCGCGTGCATATCGAGGAAATCCGCCAGAGTCTGCGCATCATCCGCCAATGCGTCGACCAGATGCCGGCGGGGCCGTACAAATCCGACCACCCGCTGACCACCCCGCCGGCCAGGGCGCGGACGATGCACGACATCGAAACCCTGATCCATCATTTCCTCAATGTCAGTTGGGGCCCGGTCATCCCGCCCGGCGAGGCCCAGGCCAGCGTCGAGGCCACCAAGGGGCTCAACGCCTATCACCTGCTCAGCGACGGCGGCACCATGTCCTACCGCACGCGCATCCGCACCCCCTCCTTCGCCCATCTGCAGATGATCCCGCTGATCAGCCGCGGCGCCATGATCGCCGATCTGATCGCGATCATCGGCAGCATCGATTTCGTGATGGCCGATGTCGACCGCTGACCCCGCCCTCCCGCCCGATCTACCGCCCGATCTGTCGCCCGACCTGCCGTCCGACCTGCGCGACGAAATCGCGGCGATGATGGCGGCGACCGACCACCCGCACGGCGTCACGGTCGGCGCGCTCACCGCCGTGCAGGCGCGCTTCGGCTGGGTCAGCGACGCCCATCTGGTCGAACTGGCGCGCCTCATCGGCGTATCGGCGGCCGAACTCGACGGGGTGGCGACCTATTTCAACCTGATCTTCCGCCGCCCGGTCGGCCGGCACGTCATCATGATGTGCGACAGCGTCTCCTGCTGGCTGATGGGCGCCGACGCGCTGCGCGCCCGGCTGTGCGACCGGCTGGGCATCCAGCCTGGCCAGACGACGCCGGACGGCGCGGCCACCCTGCTGCCCATCGTCTGCCTCGGCCATTGCGACCACGCCCCGGCCCTGCTGGTCGACCGCACCCTGCACGGCGACCTCGACGAATCCCGGATCGACGCGATCGCGGACGGCGTGCGGGCCAAGGAACAGGCCAGGGAAGAACAGGCCAGGGAACGCGGCACGGAACGGGGCAGGGAACCATGACCACCGCCGAACGCGACATGGCCCAGCGCCCCCTGACGGCGATGATCGGCCCCGGCGGCCCGCCGGACTGC
>NZ_JABXXP010000342.1 GCF_013376155.1 Nguyenibacter vanlangensis | reverse complement strand
CCGCCCAGCGCCCCCGCCCCCATCACACCGACGCCGATCCGGCCGGCGGCACGGTTGGGCGCGCCGCTCCAGACATGCCGGCGCTGCCGTCGTGCGTAACTGAACATGTCGCGATGGCAGGACAGCACCGCCCACAGCACATATTCGATCATGCCGTCCACCAGGCCCGGCTCGACCATGCGGACCACCTTCACCTGTCCGGGCACCGAGGCGAGGTTGAGCTGGTCGATCCCGGCCCCCACCGAAAACAGGACCTCGAGATTGGGCAGCAGCGCGCCGATCCCGTCCGGCACCTGCCAGGCGGCCAGATAGCGCACGTCCTCCGCCGGTCCGGTTTCGGGCCAGGCATGGAAGGGCAGGTCCGGCAGTTCGGCGGCGAAGCGTGGTTGCCAGACGATGCGGCGCGCGTCGGTGGATTTGAAGACGAAGGACATGGCGGGCCCCTATCCGATGGCCTGGCTGGTCAGGGCATAGTAGCCCGGGCCGTCCGGCGCGGCCGTCATCGCATCGGTGGACATCGTGTTGACGGTGTCGACACGGATCAGCCCCATGTCATCCAGCCAGGATGAGAGGCCGCACGCGGCGGGGATATCCACCCGCAGGAATTCGCCGCCATGCGTGCCGATCCAGTGCGCGATCAGGGCGCGGGCCCCGATCGGCGTGGCGGCGGCGACCGGACCGATCAGCCAGCCCCAGCCGAATTTCCGGCAGAAGGAATAACCGACGATGCCGTCCCCGGTATCGATCACCACCCCCTTGGCCGCCGCGACCAGGTCCTCGATCAGGCGCGCGCGGTCCATGCCCGTCGCCGCGCCGTCCAGCGCCGCCAGTTCCTGCAGGTCCTGCTGCACGACGGGCCGCAGGCGATGTCCGGGTTCCAACGGGACGATCGGGGCGGACACGCCGTTGCCCTGGTGCTGCTCGACGATTCCGGTCGGGATGAAGCCCAGTTTTTCATAGAGCGGCTGGCCGGCCGGCGTGGCGTTCAGATACAGCGAATAGCCCGGCAGCAGGCGGCGCACCGTGGCGAGCAGCGTCCGGCCGATCCCGTGTCCCTGCCAGGCATTCGCCACGATCACCAGCCCCACCGTGGCATAGCGCGTGCCGAACGGCCACCACAGGATGGTACCGATCACCGCGCCGTTTTCCAGCGTGGCGACCAGCCCGTGGCCCTGCCGCAGCATGAAGTCCCAGTCCTCCAGCCGGTGCGGCCAGCCCAGTGCCTTGGACAGCAGGACGGCATCGGGCAGGTCGCCGGACGTCATGGCGCGGATGCCGATTTCCGCCCTTCCGTCCCTGCCCGGGATCTGTTTCACGCTTGTCGGAATCATCACGAACGCTCCTGCGGGGCCGTCAGGTTCTCGACCAGGAAGGCCGGCTTGATGATGGGGGATTTGATGACGATGTAGCTGAAATATTTCTCGATCCCGATATTCTGGTCCAGCAGGGCCTCGATCGTCTCTTGGTAATGTTCGACGCTGCGGACCATGAATTTCAGAAGATAGTCATATCCCCCGCTGATCAGGTGGCATTCCACGACCGGGTCGACCCGCAGGATCGCGGCCTCGAAGCGCGAGAAATCGTCACGCCGATGGTCCGACAGCGTCACTTCGGTAAAGACCGTCAGCACGCTGGCGATCTTCTGCAGCGCGATCTGCGCCCCGTAGCCGACGATATAGCCCGCCGCCTCCAGCCGCTTGACGCGGATCAGGCACGGGCTGGCCGACAGCCCGACGCGGTTGGCCAGCTCCACATTGGTCAGTCGCCCGTTCTTCTGCAATTGGGCAAGGATTTTCAGATCGATGCGATCCAGCTTGGGCAAGGGTGCCATGGAATCCGTCGTCTCTTCGCTGGGATGCCGCCCTACGCGCCCGCCAGGGCGACATGGAGGGTTTTCAGTTCGAGGAATTCCTCGATGCCGACACGCCCGCCCTCGCGGCCCAGCCCCGATTGCTTGACGCCGCCGAACGGCGCCGTCGCCGTCGAGATCGTGCCCGTATTCAGGCCGACCATGCCGAAATCCAGCGCCGCGCCGACCCGCCAGGCGCGGTCGAGGTCGCGGGTGAAGAAATAGCTGGCCAGGCCGAACGGCGTGGCGTTCGCCTGGGCCACCGCCGCCTCCTCGGACGTGAAACGGAACAATGGCAGGACCGGACCGAACGTTTCCTCGCAGGCGATGCGCATGTCGGCGGTCACGTCCGCCAGCACCACCGGGTCGACGAAGCGCCCGTCGATCGCGAACGGGCGGCCGACGATCCGCGCCCCCTTCGCCAGCGCGTCCTCGACATGGGCCTTCACCTTTGCCACCGCGGCGTCGTTGATCAGCGGGCCGATCTGCACGCCGGGCGCAAGCCCGTCGCCCACGGTCAGCGCCGCGACCTCGGCCGCCAGGCGCGCGGCGAAGGCGTCATAGATCCCGTCCTGGACATAGGCGCGGTTGGCGCAGACGCAGGTCTGGCCGGCATTGCGGAACTTGCTGGCCATCGTTCCGGCCACCGCGACGTCCAGATCGGCGTCGTCGAAGACGATCAGCGGCGCGTTGCCGCCCAGTTCCAGGCTGAGCCGCTTGATCGTATCGGCGCACTGGCGCATCAGCAGCGCGCCCACCGCCGTGGATCCGGTAAAGGACAGTTTGCGGACGATCGGGCTGCCGGTCAGTTCCGGCCCGATCTCGCGCGCATGGCCGGTGACGATCGACAGCAGGCCGGGCGGCAGGCCCGCCCGTTCCGCCAGCACCGCCAGGGCCAGGGCGGAATAGGGCGTCAGTTCCGACGGCTTGATCACCATGCTGCAGCCCGCGGCGATCGCCGGGCCGCATTTGCGCGTGATCATCGCCAGCGGGAAGTTCCATGGCGTGATCGCGGCCGTCACGCCCACCGGTTCCTTCATCACCAGGATCCGCCGGTCGGCCGCGGGCGCCAGCGTTTCGCCCTCCATCCGCTCGGCCTCGGCGGCGAACCATTTCAGGAACGAGGCGGCATAGACGACCTCGCCCTTCGCCTCGGCCAGCGGCTTGCCCTGCTCCAGCGTCATGATGCGCGCCAGATCGTCGGCATGGCGCATCATCAGCCCGTGCCAGGCCGTCAGGATTTCGGCACGCTGCGCGGCCGGGGTCCGCCGCCACTGCG
>NZ_JABXXP010000341.1 GCF_013376155.1 Nguyenibacter vanlangensis | reverse complement strand
CCCTGTCGATCGGCACCGCCGCCAGTTCGCTGGCCCGCATCGCCGCGTTCCGGCGCGCGGTGCGCTGGGACGTGGTGCGGCATTTCGCCCCCACCGCCCTGCCCTTCGCCATGCTGGGCGCCTGGGCGCTCAGCCGCATGGACCCGGTCTATCTGAACCTGCTGCTGGGATTGTTCCTGGTGGGCAATGTGCCGCTGCTCTTTCGCAGGACGCCCCATATGGTGAACGGCAAGGGTGCGGATGGCGGGACGCCGCACCAGGCCTGGCTGTCGGCCATCGGGGCGGCGGCGGGCTTCCTGTCGGGCTTTACCGGTGCGGTCGGACTGCTCTTCAACGGGTTCTATTACCGGCTGGGCCTGCGCAAGGAGGAAATCGTCGCGACCCGGGCGGCCAACGAGATCATGCTGCACCTGCTCAAACTGGCCCTGTACGGCGCGTTCGGCCTGCTGGACGCGCGGGGATTGGCCGCCGGCGCCGCGGTGGCCGCCGCCGCCATCCTGTCATCCCTGCTGATGCGCCGGATCCTGCCCTATCTGCACGAACGCCTGTTCCGCCATGTCGGCCATGTCGCGACCGTGGCGGCCGGGGTGGCCATGCTGGTCGCCGCGGGCGGGCAGATCGCCCGCCAGGATCGGCTCGCCCTGCATTATGCCCGCGCCCCCACGCAGATCGCGGCCTCGCTGTCCTGGCGGCGACATGTCTTCGCCGTCGAATGGGAACCGCATGACGAGCTGGAACTCAGCCATTCCATCCGCGACTGGACTTTCGGCGACCGTCCCCGGACCGCCGCTCCGCCGCCACACAGCTATATCCTGCATGTCTCGCCGCACAAGGGACTGTACGGCACCCGGATCTGAATCCGGCGCCGCTGAATGACGCCCCTCAACGCGGCACGCTCACCCCCTGCGCCCGGACGACGGCGTCCAGGAACATCCGCGCGCAGGCATTCCAACTGAAGCGCGCGGCATGGGCCCGGCAGGCCGCCCGGTCGCCGTTCAGGGCGGCCAGGATGCCGGCCCGCAAATCCGGCCCGATCGCGCCGAGCGGGGACACGCCCCGCGGCAGGATGTCGCGCGGTCCGGTCACGTCGAACGCCGCGACCGGCAGGCCGCAGGACAGCGCCTCCAGGATCACCAGCCCGAACGTGTCGGTCAGGCTGGGAAACACGAACACGTCGCTGGCGGCATAGGACGCCGCCAGGTCGGCGCCTTCCTTGTAGCCGGTAAAGACGACGCCGGGATAGCGCGCGGCGAGGTCCGCGCGGTCGGGCCCGTCACCGACCACGATCTTGGTGCCGGGCAGGTCCAGGTCGAGGAACGCGGTCAGGTTCTTCTCGATCGCCACCCGGCCGACATAGAGCATGTACGGCCCCGGAACGCCGTACAGCGCCTGCCAGTCATGGCCGGCCGAGCCGGGGCTGAACCGGTCGGTATCCACACCCCGCGTCCAGCATTCCAGATGGCGGAAGCCGCGATCGCTCAACTCGCCCAGCATGCTGGGCGTCGGCACCAGGGTCAGCGCCGCGGCGCCGTGGAACCAGCGCAGGAACCCATAGGGCACGCGGGTCGGCAGCCCGCTCCGCGCCCGGATATATTCGGGGAACCGCGTATGGAACGACGAGGTGAAGCATCGCCCGTTGCGGATCGCCCAGCGCCGCGCGGCCAGCCCCAGCGGCCCCTCGGTCACGATATGGATCGCGTCGGGACCAAACGCCCCGATCAGCCGGCGCAACCGGCGATAGGGCAGCACGCTCAGCCTGATTTCCGGATAGGTCGGACAGGGGATGGTCCGGAACAGGTGCGGACCGATGACCGACACGGTCACCCCCATCGCGCGCAATTCGTCCGCCAGGCGCGACACGGTGCGCACCACGCCGTTGACCTGGGGATACCAGGCATCGGTGATCACAAGCAGGCGCAAGGCATGATCCGCCAATGCATGATCCGCCGATACATGATCCACCGATACGGGCCCGGCACGATCCAGAACCGCGGCAGACGGCGTCATTCAGGCGCCGGCCGGAAACAGCAGCGACGCCAGGCGCGATGCGTTCGCCGGCAGGCGGCGGCGCACATCGGTCATGTCCAGCAATTCCATGCTGCCGTCATGATGCTCGACCAGCGCGGTGCAGCTTTCGACCCAGTCGCCGTCATTCATGTACAGCACGCCGTCCAGGTCCTTGATGATGGCGTGGTGGATATGGCCGCAGATCACGCCGTCCATCCCGCGGCGCCTTGCCTCGTCCGCCACCGCGGTCTCGAACCGGTCGATGGCCATGACCGCGCCCTTGACCTGCCGCTTCAGCCATTTCGACAGCGAGCGATAGGGCAGGCCCAGCCGGCGGCGCACCAGATTGAACCAGCGATTGACGATCAGCGCCGCCGTATAGGCCCGGTCGCCCAGCATCGCCAGGAACGGGGCATAGCGCACGACGCTGTCGAACTCGTCGCCGTGCAGGACCAGGAATTTCCTGCCCGCCGCGGTCACGTGCTCGGCCGTCTCGCACAGGCGGATGCCCGCAACCTCCAATTGATGCGGCAGCCAGCGGCGCAGGATCTCGTCGTGATTGCCGGGGATATAGACGATCTCGGTCCCCTTGCGGCCCATGCGCAGGATCTGGTTCACCACGTCGTCGTGATGGCTGTTCCAGAACCAGGAGCGTTTCAGCTTCCATCCGTCGATGATGTCGCCGACCAGATAGAGACGTTCGCACGTCATGCCGCCCAGGAATTCCGACAGAAGATCCGCGCGGCAATCGCGCGTGCCCAGGTGGACGTCGGAAAGGAAGACGGTCCGGTAACTGGCCGACGCAAGCCGGTCGTTCAGAATCACGTTCATCGCGGACAGCACACCCAGATGAAAGACGGGCTTCTTCTACCCGGAACCGTCCATTACTTTTGTGTATCTTTCATGAAATCGGCGCAGGGCGCGAGCCGCCTCCGTATTGCGCGCCCTCACTCCGTCAGCGACCAGGGGATGACCGCCTGGCCGATGCGCCGGACCGCGACGCCATAGACCGCCTGCATGGCCATGTCGGTCAGGACGTCCTGCGGCAGGCCGTCCGCCACGACGCGCCCGGCCTGCATCAGCATCACCCGGTCGCAGAAGCGCGCCGCCAGCGCCAGGTC
>NZ_JABXXP010000340.1 GCF_013376155.1 Nguyenibacter vanlangensis | reverse complement strand
GGCCCGACGCCGATCCGCCGGAGGCCGGGGGACGCCGCGCGGCGGGCAGGCGGGGCAGGCGGGCGAAAACGGATAAAAAAAATCGCGCGGAACCGCGGAAAATACTTGCATAAGCAGGGTGGTGGCCTTATCAGCGGCCCCCTTGGCCCAAGGGGGCGATCCCGCCCAACAGGCTGTCTACTGGTTTGGGGGTACGTGATGAACGCACTTGCTCAGCTGGGGATGGTCTCGGAACTCCCGAGCAATATCCAGGTGTCTTCTAATCCGTCTTCGCACGACGAAGAGCGGAAGGATTATTTCGTCGAGAAAGACGGGATGAAGTTCGCGGGAACGCATCTTCTGGTCGATCTTTGGGAGGCCCGGAATCTGGACGATCCGGCGCAGATCGATCGCATCCTGTGCGAGGCGGCGGTGACGGCGGGTGCGACCATCCTGCACAGCCATTTCCACCATTTCTCGCCGAATGGCGGGGTGTCGGGCGTGGTGGTTCTGGCCGAGAGCCATATTTCGATCCACACCTGGCCCGAACGGAATTTCGCGGCGGTCGACATCTTCATGTGCGGCGCGTGCGATCCGAATCTGGCGATCCCGGTGATGCAGCGCCTGTTCCAGGCGGAGCGGGTCGAAGTGGACGAGCAGCGGCGCGGCCGCGTCGCCTGACGCGACGGGCGCCGGTTGCCCGACGGGCCCGGCGCCTTCTCTCCCGACCATCGGGGGGCCGACCATCGGGGGCCGGATCGATCCGGCCTCTTTTTTTATGGCCGGTGTCCTGAAGCCGAAGAGCGACGGCCGGACATCGGATGCCGTGCGGAGCGGGAGACGGGGAATGAGCGAAAACTGGCTTGGCGAGACCCTCTATGAAGGCTGGCAGCAGCGCTTCAGGGTGCGCAGGGAACTGGCCCGTACGAAAAGTGCCTTTCAGGATATCGTCGTTTTCGAAAGCGAGACGCATGGCCGCGTGCTCGTGCTGGATGGCGTGATCCAGATCACCGAGGGTGACGAATTCGTCTATCAGGAGATGCTGACCCATGTGCCGCTGCTGGCGCATGGCGATGCGAAGAGCGTGCTGATCATCGGCGCGGGCGATGGCGGCGTGCTGCGCCGGGTGCTGCAGCATCGCGGCGTGACCCGCGCGGTGATGGTGGAGATTGACGGCGAGGTGATCGCCCTGTCCAAGCAATATCTGCCCGGCATTGCCGGCGATGCCTGGACCGATCCGCGCGCCGAGGTGATCGTGGGCGACGGGATCGATTACGTGGCCAAGGCCGAGACCGGATCGGTCGACGTGATCATCGTCGACAGCACCGATCCGATCGGGGTGGGCGAGGTGCTGTTCACGGATTCGTTCTATGAACATTGCGCGCGGATCCTGACGCCGAACGGCATCATCGTGAACCAGTGCGGCGTGCCCTTCATGCAGGCCGACGAGCTGCGCGAGACCAGCCTGCGCCGCGCGCGCTTCTTTCCGCACGTGTCGGCCTATGTCGCGGCGGTGCCGACCTATGTCGGCGGCTTCATGACCCTGGGGATCGCGGCCAAGGGGACGAACCCGGCCATCCATCCGGCCGAGACGATTCGCGCCCGGGCCGAGGCGGCGGGCATTCTGGGGACGACCGGCTATTGGACGCCGGAGATCCACGCGGGCGCCTTCAACCTGCCGCCCTATATCGCCCGGCATCTGCCCGCGGCGCGGTAAGGCCAGTCCAGGTCGGGCTCTGCCCGAACCCGGCAGGGGTCACAGACCCCTGCACCCCATTACCCCCATTACGTTGATAAATAATCGGTTTCCAAAGGCATCGCCTTTGGCGGGGTTCGGGGCAGCGCCCCGAAAAAGAGAGCGCGGGACGGTCAATCTATGACACGCGCTGGTATAGAACCCCGACTTGGGCGTGCGCGTCGGCGGCGATCCGCCGCGCGCCGCCCGGGGAGGGCGCCCTTGGCCTCGTTCAGGCGCGGTGGGTGGCCAGCCGGCGCAGCGAGAGCAGTTCGACGCCCAGCGTCGCCATGCCGTCGGCGAAGACCTGGTAATGCGGTGTCGTGAGATGGCTGTCGAACGCCGCCTGGTCGACATAGATCTCGTGCAGGATCACCCGGTCGGGCTCATTCTCGGGCAGCAGGACGTCGAAGGCGCGGCATCCCGGTTCGTCCGCCACGGAGCGGGCGCTGTCATAGGCGCAGATTTCGAGAAATTTCCGGTGGTTTTCGGGAGTCGTCGCGAATTCGGCGATGATGGTCAGCGGGGCGGCGTTCGTCATGACTGTGTCCTTTCCTGGCGGCCATGACGAGCCTATACCGGGCGGGGCCGTCCGATCCAGCCCGCGCGGCCGCGCGACAATGTGACGGGGCGATTGACTTGCTTGCGAAACATGTGCCAAGCATCCGGATGCTGAAGCGGGAGAGACCGGCGCGAGCCGGCGCCGAAGGAGCAACCGCCCCGGAAACTCTCAGGCCAAAGGACCGCCCGGCATGGACTTCTGGAGAGAGGCGCCTCGCGCGCCCGCCGACGGGATAGCGATCTCAGGCAAACCGACAGAAGGGGCATTCGGATCCGCGACCGGATTCAGGAGGCTCGGTTCATGTCGTATCTTCTCCCTCTTTCCTTTCCGGCGATCGGCCTGAACGGCCACAGGCGGGGCGCGGCATGAGCCGGGACCTGCTGCGCACGCCGCTTTACGACCTGCATCTGTCGCTGGGCGCCCGGATGGTGCCCTTTGCTGGCTATGACATGCCGGTGCAGTACAAGGCCGGCGTGATGGCCGAGCATCTGCATACCCGGACCGCGGCGGGATTGTTCGACGTGTCCCACATGGGGCAGGTCAGGCTGCGCGCGCGGTCGGGGCGCATCGCGGACGCGGCGCTGGCGCTGGAACGGCTGGTGCCGGCCGACATCCTGGCGCTGAAACCCTGGCGCCAGCGTTACGCGCTGCTGACGGACGCGCAAGGCGGCATCCTGGACGACCTGATGGTCTCGCGCCTGGGGGACGAGGCGCTGCTGCTGGTGGTCAATGCCGCGTGCAAGGATGCGGACCTGGCGCATCTTACGGCGGCGCTGGACGGGGATTGCGTGGTCGAGGCCCTGCCGGAGCGCGCGCTGATCGCGCTGCAGGGGCCGCTTGCGGGCGCGGCGCT
>NZ_JABXXP010000339.1 GCF_013376155.1 Nguyenibacter vanlangensis | reverse complement strand
CCCTGGCTGCCGCAGGCCCTGGCCATCATGCCGCACGCCCCCGCGCGCTGCTGGGCGGCGGTGCTGGAACTGGGCATCTTCCCCGCGGCGATCGGCTATGCCGCCTGGGCCTTCGTCATCGGCCATATGGGGGCGGCGCGCGGGGCCGGGCTGCTCTATCTGCTGCCGCCGGCCACCCTGGTGCTGGCCTTCGTCCTGACCGGCGAGATCCCCAGCCCACGCACGCTGATCGGCGGCGCGATCGTCATGGCCGGGGTCGTGCTGACCAACATGTACGGCCGCGCCCGCCCCGCCTGATTCAGCACCCGCTTCCGTTCCGGCTTCATGCAGGCCGCCACGCAGAGTGGCAGCATCGTCGCGCGGCTGATCCGCCTTCCGGTCTCGAAAATTTTCCAAGACATCTGTCCACGCCTCATAATTCCAGATGCAGGAACTGGTTGAACGCGCTGGGCATGTAAGACCCGAACGCCGCCCCATCGACGAATCCGCGCCGGCGATACAGCGCCAGCGCCGCCGCGAAGGATGGTCCGCACCCCGTCTCCAGGCTCAGCCGCGTCATCCCCCGCGCCCTGGCTTCGGCGATGATATGATCCAGCAGCGCCGCGGCCGCGCCCCGGCGCAGATGCGCGGGGTGGGTGCGCATGGATTTCACTTCGCCCGTCCCGTCATCCATGGTCCGCAGGGCCCCGATCGCCGCGATCTCCGCACCGTCCCACGCGCTCCAGACCGTGATCGCCGGATCGCGCAGACCGGACAGGTCCAGCGCGAAGACATGTTCGGGCGGCGTGCCGGCCCGCATGCCCGCCAGATGCAGCGCCAGCAAAGCCCGTGTCGGCGCGCCGGTCAGATCGTCGACGCGAATGGAAAAATCCCGGATATTCTTCATGCTTCGCAGACTCCTCTTTCGTCGATCCTCATCGTCCGGCGCAGGAACTCCCCGATCTCGGCCAACAGTACGGCCTGATACGCCGTCCGATCGAAACCCGGCGGATCCTGCGACGGCGGAAAATCCGGCCTGATCCGGTGGGGTGGAAACGGACTCAGGAACGAAAAATGCCCGGCCCCCGCGACCAGCCCGCAGGCGATGCGCCCGGCATCCGGCACGCCTTGCCGCACGATATCGGCCAGCCGGGGGGGGATCAGCGCATCGTGCTCGGCGAAGCGCATCAGGATCGGCATGTCCACGCCCGACAGCGCGCCCGGCGCGCCGAACCATCGCGTCGCGGGGGCCAGCAGCACCAGCGCCGCGATGCGCCGGTCCTGCGTCACCGCGATCGGCCGCGGCGGGCCGCCGGACATGTCGGTCCCGCCGCTCCAGGGCTGGCCGCCCGCCGCCGCCAGCACGGAATAGCCACCCATGGAATGGCCGATCATCGCGACCCGCGCCGCCAGATTCGTCCCGATCATCGGGTCGGCCAGGGCGGCATCGACGCACAGGCGCAGATGGCGCGGGCGATTTTCCAGATTGGACAGGCTGCCCGCCAGCGCATTGTCATTCAGGCTGTTGCCCGGATGTTTCGGCATGGCGACGACGAATCCCTGCCGCGCCAGCCCGATAGCCAGGTCGCGATGGACCCAGGGCGTACCGCCATCGCCATGCGACAGCACCACCAGCGCACGCGGTCCCGGAACCGGCCGCCCGTCCCGCGCCAGTTCCACGGGGTACGACCCGACATGATGCAGGCGCGGCGCGTCCCCGCTCGGGTACAGCAGATTCAGCTCGATGATTGCATCCTGCGCGATGTCCCGTACCGCCAGGCAGCGATGGCCGATCGCATGGCCCATTGCCCGGTTCTCCTTTCCCGCGCTCGGCAAGGCTTTTTACAGACATGCGGGCATTCATGACGGGCTTGCTTCCACCGCCCGCGCGGCGGCCGCTTTTCGAAGCCCGGCCCAGGTCAACCCGTAAATGCACAGGACGACAAGGACAAGTGCTCCGATCTGGTATGGTGCGATCCTCTCGCCCAAAAAGGGGACCGCGAGCGCCAAGGTCAGCGTCGGCCAGGGCGTCGTGATCGAACTGGCCAGCGACACGTCGATATGCCGGATCGCATGGAACCACACGATCAGTTCCAGGTAATAGGCCAGCCCCATAAGGATCGCCGTCGGCTGCGAGACGGCCGCAACAAGCGCGGGCAGGACGGAACGGCCCGTCGTGGCGGCGAGCAAGGCGAGGAGGAAGAGGGTCGAGATCGCAACACGGACAAAGGTGACCTGCACCGGCGTCACCGGCGTGCGGCCCAGTTCCTCCTTGATGATCACATGGGCGACGCTCCACAGGAGCGGGACAGCGAGCGAGGCCAGAAACCAGACCGAGAGAGTCGCCGCCCGTCCCGTTCCACCGGTTCCAAGATAATAGAGGGTTCCGATCAGGACCGCCGTCAGGCCCAGTTCCGCCGCGGTCTTGCGCCGCTTGAGGAACAGCGTCTCCCACAGGATGGCGAAGAGCGGATAGGCCTGAATGGCGATGGCCGCGTTCGTGGCGCCGGCTTTCTCGATCCCCAGCACGTAGAGATACGTCGACAGGCCGAACATCGTCCCGGTCATCAGCGCGACGGCAGCCATGCGTCCCGTCTCGCGCGGGGGAATGGCGACACCGAAGACGCCTCTGTCGCCCCGCATCCATTCCAGCACGAAAGCCGGCGCCGCGAAGACGACCTGCCAGACGGAGAGCGCCGCCGCGAAGGCGAGAGCGCCGACCCCGTCGGGGCGGGAGTTGGAAATGATGGGCATGATCCCCAGAAGAACGAGGCAGCCGAAGGAAAGCGCGATGCCCTTCGGGGCGGCGTGGGGCGACATTGCATTGTTCCTGAAATCATTGCATCGATTGCTATGAAAACTGCATCTTTCGTGACATGCGAAACAAGGAAAACATTGATCTGCGCGCAATTTGGCATCCCGATCTGAGCGGGCGGCGCGGACCGAAATATCTGCAGATCATCGCGGCGATGGCCGAGGACATCGCCTCGGGCGACTTGCCCGCGGGCGCGTGCCTGCCGCCGCATCGCGTGCTCGCCTGGCAGCTCGGCCTGTCGCCCAATACGACCAGCCGCGCCTATGCCGAGGGGGTGAAACGCGCCCTGTTGCGCGGTGAGGTCGGGCGCGGCACCTTTGTCCGGGTCCCGTCGCC
>NZ_JABXXP010000338.1 GCF_013376155.1 Nguyenibacter vanlangensis | reverse complement strand
CGGGGGCCGCCGGCTTCGCATGATGGGCGGCCAGCGCCGTCCCGGCGGCGCAGCCCGCCAGCCCGGCAGCCAGCACCCTGGCCAGGATCGTCGAGGAAAGAACGGTCTTCTGGGGGCGTCGCATGGGGCTCGGTCTCTTACGCATCGGGTCAGCCATGGATACCAAAGGCACCGATCGTCTTGAAGGTCAGGGTGAACATGATGGTCGAATTGCGCTGCTGGCCGCCGATCGAGGTATATTGTTTGACATACATGATGTTGAAGCCGAAGCAGTCGTTCTGGTACCCGGCATTGCCGCCCATGGCGACGAATTGCTCGCGCGACAGGCTGCGCCGCACGAAACCCGACACGTGATAGGCCGCCCAGTTGGCCGACGCCCCCATCGTCAGTTCGTTGGTCTTGACGTAATAGGCCGCCGGCGGGTTGCCCGTCTGGATGTTGGTGGCATAATAGTAATAGGGCGTCACCGGCTCATAGACATAGCCCCCGGTCACATGGAAATGCGTCAGCCCGGTGCTCAGCAGCGCGTCGCCGAAATCGACCCGCTTGGCATAGGGGTCCACCCGCACGCGCCCGGTGAAATCGACGAAACGGCTCGGCGCCAGCCGCGCCCGCGCCACCACGTCGGACAGATGGTGGTTCAACCCCGAATAGGGGATGCGGTTCCGGTCGATATGCTCCTGGACGCTCTCGCCGACCAGCGTGTCGATTTCATGGCCATTCCAGGTCCAGTTGCCATGCAGCCCGAAATTGCCGCGCAGCCCGCCATCCAGCCGGTCCGTGCCGGCATAGCGGTTCAGCGAGAACAGCGTCGAATCCGTCAGCTCATAGGCCAGGCTGTCTTCGTTGGGCATGTTGCGCGTGCGGCTGTTGCCGCTGTTGGGCGCTGCGATCACCTGGGCGATCGGCTCCAGGATCTGCGTGCCCCTTCCCCTGGCGAAGGTCCGCAGGAACGGCCAGTTCATCCGCAGCGCCATGGTCGGCAGGGCCTGCCCGCTGGTGGCCGATCGTTTGGTCAGGCCGTACAGCGGCTGCTGGTTCAGGTCGGTCGCCTGGTACAGCGTCGAATCCAGGCGCAGCGTCAGCTTCCACAACTGCCCCAGCCGGTTATGGAACGGCCGGTCCCAGTTCAGCGCCAACTGGCCCCGCTGGTCGCTCACGCCGACGGTGCGAAAGACGTAGAAATCGGTCGTATCCACCGACAGCCGCCCGCCCAGCGCATCGGGCTGCCCGAAATAGCTGTAGGTGAAGCGCGGCAGCACCCACGGAAGCTGGTTGTTGTTGATGGTGCCCTGGTTCAGGCCCTGATAGGCCTGGGCGTCCACGCGGGCATAGGCCCCGGTCCCGAACCCTTCCAGATAGACGTTCGAGGCCAGCGTCTCCTGGCCATACCCGGTCACGCGGTAATCGCGCATATAGTTCGCGGACGTCGCCAGGTTGATGTTGGCGCCCGTCCGCCATTCGCGTGAGATCGACGCCTGGGCCTGCGCGAAGACGAAGCCCTGGATGCCGTGGTCGTTGGTCGATCCGGTGGTGTTGCCGAACGTGTTGACGAACGCGCCCTCGCGGTGCGTGTCATAGGCCAGCCCGGCCAGGATGTTCAGCGTGCCGAAATTCAGCGCGTTGCGGTACTGGCTGCTGACCTGCGGCCCGGTCCGGGTCGACAGCAGGGCCTGGATCGTCATGTCCGACTGCCCGTCGATCACCCAGTAATACGGGATGGTGGCATAGCTTCCCAGATACCGATCATAAGGCGTCAGCCCCGGCGTCAGAAAGCCGCTCTGCCGCTTCACCGACGGATCGGACATCGAAAAGACGGGCAGGTACATGACCGGAATGCCCAGCATGTCGATATAGGCGTCGCGGAACTCGATGCGCTTGTGCTCGGTATCGTCGATCGCGTCATAGGCCCGCAACTGCCAGAAGGGCGGGCGCTCGGGGTGCTTGGCGCAGATCGCGCACGCCGTATAGACCGCCCGCGCCAGGTCGTTGACCTTCGCGTCCGTGCGGCGCATGCCGTTGGCGGCCAGCTTGGCGTTCTCGCTCATCAGGGCGTGCACGCGGGTCATGATGCCGTTGCGCATCCCGCCGCTCAGCTCGGCATAGTCGCTGAACAGCACGGTGCCGTCGGGCTGGACCAGCGCGACATTGCCCTTCGCGGCCGCGAGGCCGGTATTGCGGTCATAGGTCACGGTGTCGGCGCGCAGCACGTGGTCGTTCTGCCAGATCTGCACATTGCCCGACCAGGTGACGATCCCGTTGGCGTTGTCGTACGTCACCTTGTCCGCCTGGAACGTCACGGGCTCGTTGCCCGAAGCCGGCGCGCCCGTCTGGACCTGGATCGGCTTGGTCGATATCGCCTGCGCATGGGCGCGATGGACCTGGATCGCCGCGCCCAGCAGGGTACTGCCCAGCATCGTGGCGGTCAGCAGGGTTCCGCGCGCCTGCGCATGCCGGCCCGCAACGGGGCCCATAAGGCGGACTGAAGGGCGGCGGGACATCGGTTTCGGCATTATCCGTCTTCTAGATGAAGCAGAAGCGACACTGCAAGGCACAGCCCGGCCCCCGTCGGCGCCCAGGCCGCCAGAAGCGGCGGCATGGCGCCCGATTCGCCGAACTGCGCCGCGACCTTCGAGATCGTGAACAGCGCGAACCCCGAGGCGACGCCGCCGAAGATCATTCGCGCCACCCCGCCGCGCCGGGTCGGGCGCATCGAAAACCCCGCCGCGACCAGCGCCATCGTGCCGGCCAGGATCGGCAGGGTCAGCAGCGACTGGAAATGCAGCCTGTGCCGGATGGACGAAAACCCCGACCGGTCCAGCAGCGCGATGAATCCCGGCAGCGCCCACACCGACAGCGTGTCGGGCGAGGCGAAGCTCTCCTGCACCCGCGTCACCGTCAGGTCGGTCGCCATCACGAAGCGCCCCACCGGCTGCGGCAGATGGTCCGCCCGGATCGTCCGCGCATCCTCCAGCACCCACACCCCGCGGCCCAGGCGCCCGCGCGGCGCCTCCACGCGCAGGATCATATGGTCGGTATCGTCCAGCCGAAAGACGCTGACCCCGCTGATCTCCAGCACGCCCGCCTGCACGTGCACGCCGCGCGCATGCAGGATGGCGACCCCGTGCGGCGCCAGGCCGGTATCCGCCT
>NZ_JABXXP010000337.1 GCF_013376155.1 Nguyenibacter vanlangensis | reverse complement strand
CCGGACGGCGCGGTGCGCGCGGGCGGCGCCGCCGCGATCTGCAGCCGGGCGGCGGAGCTGGGGCTGATCGTGCTGTCATGCGGGGTGCAGGGCGAGACGGTGCGCATTCTGGTGCCGCTGACCGCGTCGGACGCGCTGATCGACGAGGGGATGGGGATTCTGGAACAGGCCTTGCGGGCGCGGGCGTAGCCAGAACCGGTTTTCGAGGGCCGCCGGCCTTCGGCGGGGGCCGGGGCAGCGCCCTGGGTAGCGACCTGGGCGGTTACAGCGGCGCGGTCCGGAACAGGGACACGCGCAGCCCGCCATGCGGGACCGGCGCGGTGGTGGGCAGGAAGGGCAGTCCGGTGGCGTAGGCCAGGGAGGATTCGCTGGTGACGATGCCGACGCGCCAGCCGGCAAAGCGGCGCAACAGGGTCTGCCCGAGGGTACGATAGAGGGGCGCCAGGGTCTGTTTGTCGCCGATGCGGGTGCCGTAGGGCGGGTTGGCGATGACGAGGCCGGGCGGCCCGGCGGGCGGGGCGAGGTCGCTGATGGTGGCGACGCGGAATTCGGTGCAGGCGGCGACGCCGGCGCGTTCGGCGTTGGCCTGGCTCATGACGATGGCGCCGGCGTCGCGGTCGCTGCCGTAGAAGCGGGCGGCAGGCATGCGTGCGCTTTTCACGTCGCGCATGCGCTGCCAGGCCTCGGCGTCGAAGGTGGCGAGCTGTTCGAAGGCGAAATGACGGGAGCGGCCGGGATTGAGGCGGGAGGCGATTTCCGCGGCCTCGATGACGAAGGTGCCGGAACCGCACATGGGATCGAGCACCGGTTCGGCACCGTTATAGCCGCATTGCAGCAGGAAGAGCGACGCCATGGTTTCGCGCAGCGGCGCGCGGTTGACGGCCTGCTTGTGTCCGCGCCGATGCAGCAGGTCGCCCGAGGTGTCGACGCTGATGGTGCAGAGATCCTGTTCGATGCGCGCACGCACCAGGATGCCGCCATCCGGCGCGTGGGGGGCGCCGAGGGTTTCGCGGATGGCGGTTTCGATCCGCTCGGCCGCCGCGCCGGCGTGGTAGATGCGCGAGCCGGCGCAGGAGGCCTCGACCCGGATGGGGATGTCGGGGCGGAGGATTTCGGCCCAGGGCACGCGGCGGGCGCGGCGGTCGAGCTGCGCGAGGTGGGTGACGGGGAAGGATTCGATCCGCGCCAGGACGCGGCCGGCGCCGCGGACCCACAGATTGGCGCGCCAGACCTCCGGCCAGCCGCCCCGGATGACGACGCCGCCGGGCACGGCCCGGGGTTGTTTGAAGCCCTTGAGCCGTACCTCGCCGCACAGCACGTCTTCCAGGCCCGGGGCGGCGGCCAGGAAGATCTCGAAATCCTGCTCCTTGGTCATGGCGCCTGCATGGCAGGAAGCGGGGGTGAGGGCAACTTTGGCGTCCGGTTTGGCGGGACGGCGACCGAATCGTGTGGCGTAACATTCCGTTTCACATCGGCGGCGGCGGTGCCCTTGTCCCACGCGCCCGCTTTCCTCGCGAACATCGAGCGACTGATCCAACTTCAGTCCCTCTGCAGCCATGACCGGCGCTGAGATGCGGACGGACGTGCTGTTGCTCCACTTTTCCGCCACGGCTTTCACTTTAGACCCCATCGCATCCAGAGTTGCCTATCGGTATGGGGCACCGGTATCAGCGCCCGATGGGGCATCGAGCGATGTTCTCCGACTGCAAGTCGCACGGTTTCGGCCTCGAACACAGTCAATTGCGTACGCCCGAACGTCTTGGCCGACTGGTGCTGGTAATGAGCATCGCCCTGTATTTCGCCGTCTCCACCGGCCTGTGGGATGCCACGACCCATTCGCCTATGGGCGAAAAAAAGCCTACGCCGCCAGCCCGCGAACCTGACCCGCGGTCTGCGGCGTATCGTCAGACCCCTCCAATTCCGCCAGCCAATGCCGTCATTATGAGCGTCCGGATGAAACTGACGGGTGGTGAGTCACACTCCTTCCAAAGCACCCCTGCGATAGCTTCCGAGTCCGTCGAGTAACGGGCGCAAAACCGCATCATCCGGTCGCCAGCGTCCGACTGAACTCCGATAGATTGGCTTTCTTACTTGCTGTACACTTGCGGTTCTAACAGGCCGTTTCGACTTGTGAAAGTTCAGACAAGCATCGTCCCAGGTGAGGCCGCAATATGCAATCAGTGATTGTGCATTCTGTTCAAGATCTTCGACGACCTCTTCGTAACGCACGTCGTAAATCGTGCCGCCGGGAAGTATCCGATGCCAATGATCCATCAATTCTCTGTAACTGCGATAGCGCCTTCCCAATTCTCCGAGATCAAAGGTAAAATCTTGAGAATGAAAGAAGGTAGAAAAACACGATAGACATGTGTCGATCGGATCTCGAACCGTATGAATAATCCGCGCATTCGGAAATAGTGCGTAAATGAGTGCTATGTTTTGGTAGTTACTCAGCGTCTTATTAATAATTCGTGTTGGTGTCTGCGGCCGCGTCCAATTGGACACCAGTTTATGAAGCCGGCCGAGATAATCTTCTGAAATAGACATTCGTTCTGCAGCTGTCAGGTTTTCCAACGGCGACACCGATTGCCATCGATCGAATTTTGATGCTGCAGAACGAAATGTGTCGAAGAGAGTGCTTATTTCGCCAGCGCCATACACTTCGGGATGACTGGCCAAAACCTGCTCGACCAATGTCGAGCCGGAACGCGGCATTCCGATGATAAAGATGGGAAGCGAAGAGGAATGACCAGTCTTGGCGAACTCTCTGATAGTATCGGCCGATACGGACTGGCATAGCTGCTTCGCGCGATTGATTGCAGGTTTCTCGTCGTACGTCAGGTAGCGGCGACGCACCCTGTTGCCTGTGAGAAAATGGTCGAATGAGAGCTGATGCGCTCCGAGATCCGAGAAGGCCTTCCCGAGGGCAAAGTGCAGATCAGTGCGATCACTGTCACTGAGTGAGAGCCCGATTCGAAAGTTTTTCAAGCTTGACAATGCCTTGCTATCCGTCGTGTGAGCATGCGGATCGAGGCGATCAATGTCCGTGCGGTTGAGGAAGCAACGGATTGTTCCCAATCTTTGGCGAGCCGCCTGCACCGTCCCAGCCAGGCGAATGTCCGTTCAACCACCCAGCGGCGCGGCAGGACCTGAAAGCC
>NZ_JABXXP010000336.1 GCF_013376155.1 Nguyenibacter vanlangensis | reverse complement strand
AGATCGGGTTGGCGTCGAGCAGCGCCAGCACCGGGGCGGTGGCCAGCAGGGTGAAGGGCTGGCGTTCGCGCAGGGTCAGCAGCCCGGTGATGGTGTCGACCTCGCCGCCCGTCAGGACCACCCCGGCGATGGGGGTTGAGCGCAGCCCGTGGCGGGGATGCAGCGCCTCGGTCTGGCCGATCTGCTGGCGCAGGTCGGGCGAGGCGTTGATGATGAACCAGTGCGTGCCGTCGCCGCTGACGGCGATCGAGGCCTGGGTCCGGGGCAGGGCCGCCGGATCGCCGGCGCGGGCCCGTCGGCATGAAGGGGCGTTGGAGTTCCATTGCGGAAAGCCGCCGCCCGCCGCCGCGCCGAGAACGATGATGTCGATCATGGCCGGAGGTTTAGGGGAAAAACGCCGCCCGCGCGAGGCGGGCGGCGTCATGCGGCTTATTTCTTCTGGCCGCAGACGTAGCTGTTGATTTCCGCGCCCAGCGGAACTTCGGTGATCTTCGGGGCAGTCCAGGCCATGACGGTCTCCATCGGTTGCGAAAACGGGCGGCCGGCGAAAAACGGGTGCTGCCCGTTCTCCGGCTGGCCGCGCTCGGGCCAATGTGCGACCGCTTGACCCGTCCTTTCAACCCCCGATCGCGGCAAAGGGGCGCGCGAGGGGAGGCAGGTGTCTCACGTTTTTGTGATCGCGTTCGTTCGCACGGGGCATTCGCGGGGCGGCGTGCGCCGTCTTTTGTGCCTTGCGCGCCGGCAAGCGGCGGATTACCCCCGGGTGACGGGCCGGTCCGGTGGCCGCGCTGCCTTGGGCGAGAGTGGGCCATGCCGCCTGTGTCGGAATTGGACGATGTCGAAGCGGCCGCGCGGCGGGAACGGGCGGCCGAGATCATCCGCCGCAGCCGTTTTCAGCCCCAGACCGTCTGCCTGCTGATCCTGACGGTCCTGGCGGTGTTCTATACGCTGTATTTCGCGGCCGCGATCATCCTGCCGATCGTGCTGGCGGTGGTGGTCAATCTGCTGCTGTCGGCGCCCATGCGCGTGCTGCATACGCGGCTGCACCTGCCCAAGACGCTGGCGGCGCTGCTGCTGATCCTGTGCCTGTTCGGGGTGGTGGGGGCGATCGGCACGGCGATTTCGGTGCCGGCCGCCGGCTGGATCGCGCGGGCGCCGCAGACCATGACCGCGATCCAGACGCGGCTGGCGCTGATGCACGGCCCGATCCAGATGATCCAGGCCGCCAACGAGCGGATCGAGAATTTCCTGACCGTGGTCAGCGGCGAGCATCGTGCCGCCGGCGCGCCGGTCGTGGTGGTGGCGTCCGCGTCGCCGGGCGGGGGGCTGAGTTCGCTGGGATCCAGCGTGCTGCTGGGCACGCGGGCCTTCGTCGGGCAGGCCTTCACGATGATGCTGATGCTGTTCTTCCTGCTGGCGCAGGGGGACAGCCTGCTGCGGCGGGTCGTCGAGATCATGCCGACCTTTGCCGACAAGCGCCGCGCGGTGCAGATCGCATCGCAGGTTGAACGCAACATCTCGCTCTATTTGACCACGATCACCGCCATCAACCTGCTGGTCGGACTGGCGAACATGCTGCAATGCTGGGTGTTCGGCCTGCCCAACCCGCTGCTGTGGGGGGTGGTGGCGTTCCTGCTGAATTATATCCCCATCATCGGGCCGCTGACCGGCATCCTGGTCTATTTCGTCGTCAGCGTGATCGTGCTGCCGTCCCTGCTGCAGGCGCTGCTGCCGCCGCTGGTCTATCTGGGCATCCACCTGCTGGAGGGCGAGACGATCACGCCGATGGTGCTGGCGCGGCGCTTCACCCTCAATCCGGTGCTGGTCATGGGCTCGCTGATGTTCTGGGACTGGCTGTGGGGCGTTTGGGGGGCGTTCCTGTCGGTGCCGCTGCTGGCGGTGTTCAAGATCATCTGTGACCATGTCGACGTCCTGACGCCCATCGGCCACGTGGTCGGCGGCCCCAACCGGGCGCGCACCGTGCGGTCGGCCATATTGCCCCGGCCCGGGCAACTGGACGAATAGCGGCGGGTCAGGCTTCGCCGCCGGCCAGGATTTCCAGCCGGTCCATCGCGGTGACGCGCACCGCATGGCCCTTGCCGATGGCGATCATCCGTTCGGTGCGCATCCAGCTCAGCGTCCGGCTGACGGTTTCGATCGTCAGGCCCAGATAATCGGCGATGTCCGCGCGGGTCATCGGCAGCGGCACGTCCTGACCCTGATTCAAACCCTGACCCTGACCCTGACCCTGGCTCTGGCCCCGGCTTCTGTCCTGGTCGGGGCATGGCGCGTCGCCCACGCGGTCCAGCAGAAAGCTGGCCACCCGCTCGCGCGCGGTCTTGCGGCCCAGCAGCAGCATCTGGCTCTGCGCCGCCACCAGTTCGTTCGACGCCTCGGCGAGCAGGCGGCGTTCGAGGCGGGGGAAATCGTCCATCATCTGGCGCATGCGGGTGCGTGAGAACCGGCAGAGCCGGACCGTGTCCATCGCCTCGGCCCCGAAGGCATACCGGTCGGACACCGCCAGCCCCAGGAAATGGCCGGTGCCGGCGAAGCCGGTGATCTGCCGCCGCCCGTCCGGCAGCGCCTTGAACAGTTTGACGTTGCCTGCGGTGACGTTGAAGAAGTCGGTGGCCGGCGCGCCTTCCTCGATGAAGGTGCGCCCGGGCAGCACCGTCGTCTCGACCGCCATTTCCGCCAGGCGGGCGATGTCCTGATCGTCGATGGCGCTGCAGACGCTGTGCGCCCGTACCCCGCAGGTCAGGCAATAGCCCGGCTGGCGGTGCAGGCCGGACAGCACGGCGCGGCGGGGCGGGGCCTCGCGCTGGCAAGGGGTCGGGTCGGGCATGTCGGCCGGGTCCTCCCGGTTTGGGCCCCCGGGCGTGGCGGCCGCTCATGCCGCCGAAGCCCGGCGGCCAGGAAATGAACGCTAGCACAGAATGCGGGCGGAATTGACCTGAATCAATGCCTCTGCGTGCAACGCTCGCGAGCGTTACGTGCGAAAGGCGAAAAAGAAGGACTGTGCCGATATCGTCATGACGACGCACCCCGCCATCGCCGCCGGCCCGCTGCGGCCGGATGACGCGGCCCTGGTCTATCCGCTGGTCCGTATGATCTTTCCGGCGCTGGAGCGGGGTTTGTGGATGCGCGCGGCCCGGCGGGCCCT
>NZ_JABXXP010000335.1 GCF_013376155.1 Nguyenibacter vanlangensis | reverse complement strand
CCGCGTTGCAGGCGCTGTGCGGGGCGCGGCTGGCGGGAACGGCGCTGCGGCTGGAACTGTGCCTGGATACGGACGGGTTCTGGCTGGCGCCGCATACCGATATCGGCGCCAAGCGGCTGACCCTGCTGGTGTCGCTGTCGATGGGTCCCGGGGCCGGCGGCTGGGGCACCGACCTGATGACCGCGGATGGCCGGGCGGTGGCCCGGGCGAGCGGGGCGTTCAATTCCGGCCTGCTGTTCGTGCCGGGGCCCCAGACCTGGCACGGCTTCGTCCGCCGGCCGATCCATGGGGTGCGGCGGTCGCTGATCGTGAATTTCGTCGGCGCGGACTGGCGGGCGGTCGAGGAACTGGCCTTCGGCCCTGCCGCCTGACGCCCTGCGTCCAACACGCCGCCCTGGGAAGCCCCCGGCATGGGTGACCCCAAGCTCTTGTTTTGCGTTCGGGCCCCTTTCGGTTCTAGGAAAGCCACCTGGAGTTTTCTTACCGACGCCGGGCGCCCCCTTCGATGACCTCCCGGGGGCGTCCGCCGCGCAGCAGAACGAGACGAGAGAGGCATGACCGAACAGGCGCGCGAGACGATGGAATTCGATGTTGTCGTGGTCGGCGGCGGTCCGTCGGGCCTGGCAGCGGCGATCCGCCTGCGGCAGTTGGCGCCCGAGGCCACGGTCTGCCTGATCGAGAAAGGCAGCGAGATCGGCGCCCATATCCTGTCGGGCGCGGTGATCGAGCCACGGGCGCTGGACGAATTGCTGCCCGACTGGCGCGAGAAGGGGGCGCCGCTGCACACCGCGGTGTCCGAGGAGAAGATGCTCTTCCTGACCCGGAGCCGGGGCTATGCGGTGCCGAAGCTGGAGCGGGTGATGCCGCACATGCGCAACCACGGCAACTACATCGTCAGCCTGGGCGACGTCTGCCGCTGGCTGGCGGCGCAGGCCGAGGCGCTGGGGGTGGAGATCTATCCGGGTTTCGCCGGGTCGGAGGTGCTGATCGAGGACGGGCGGGTGGTCGGCGTGGCCACCGGCGACATGGGCATCGCCCGCGACGGCACCAGGGGGGCGAATTACGCGCCGGGGATGGAGCTGCGCGCGCGCTACACCCTGTTCGCCGAAGGGTGCCGCGGGTCGCTGACCAAGCAACTGATGGCCAAATACAATCTGCGCAAGGGCGTGGACCCGCAGACCTACGGCCTGGGCATCAAGGAATTGTGGGAGATCCCCAAGGAGCAGCATCGCCCCGGGCTGGTGCTGCACAGTTTCGGCTGGCCGCTGGACGACCGGACCTATGGCGGCGCGTGGATGTATCATTTCGGCGAGAACCTGGTGTCGTACGGGTTCGTGGTCGGGCTGGACTACGCCAATACCTGGCTGTCGCCGTTCGACGAGATGCAGCGGCTGAAGCTGCATCCGTCCTTCCGCCCCTATTTCGAGGGCGGGCGGCGCATCGCCTACGGCGCGCGCGCGCTGTCGGAAGGCGGCATCCAGTCCATCCCGCGGCTGAGCTTCCCGGGCGGGGCGCTGGTCGGCGACACGGCGGGATTCCTGAACGTGCCGAAGATCAAGGGCACCCATACCGCCATGAAGTCCGGCATGCTGGCGGCCGAGGCGGTGGCCGAGGCGATGGCGGGCGGCCGGGCCGAGCCTGCGTCCTATACCGCGCGGGTGCGCTCGTCCTGGCTGTGGGAGGAACTGCGCGGGGTGCGCAATATCCGGCCGGCCTTCGCGCGGTTCGGCACGAAGGGGGGCGCGCTGTACGCGGGTATCGACGCGATGCTGCTGCGCGGCCGCGCGCCCTGGACGCTGCGTCACCGCCACGGGGACAACGAGGACCTGCTGTCGGCCGGCCAGTCGGCGCCGATCGCCTATCCCAGGCCGGACGGCAGGATCACGTTCGACAGGCTGTCGTCGGTCTTCCTGTCCGCGACCAATCACGAGGAGGACCAGCCGGTCCACCTGAAGCTGCGCAACCAGGCGATCTGGAAGACGGTGAACTGGGACGTGTTCCGCGCGCCCGAAAGCCGCTATTGCCCGGCCGGGGTCTATGAGGTCGTGGACGCCGAGACCGATCCCCGCCTGCAGATCAACGCGCAGAACTGCGTGCACTGCAAGAGCTGCGACATCAAGGACCCGACGCAGAACATCGACTGGGTGGCGCCCGAAGGCAGCGGCGGGCCGAATTACCCGGGCGGGATGTGAATTTCGGACAAAATACGCTATGGGGCGTGCTGAACGGCCGTCCCACGCCGGATTTTGTCGAAAGATAACAGGCGAAGAAATCCATGAAGGTTCTTGTCCCGGTAAAAAGAGTCATCGATTTCAACATCAAGCCGCGGGTGAAGGCGGATGGCAGCGGGGTCGAGACCGCCGGTGTGAAGATGTCGATGAACCCGTTCGACGAGATCGCGGTCGAGGAAGCGGTGCGCCTGAAGGAAAAGGGCGTCGCGACCGAGATCGTGGCGGTGTCGATCGGGGTGCAGCAGGCGCAGGATACGCTGCGCACCGCGCTGGCGATGGGCGCGGACCGCGCCATCCTGGTGCTGACCGACGTCGCGGTGGAGCCGCTGGGCGTCGCCAAGCTGCTGAAGGCGCTGGTGGTGAAGGAGAGCCCGGAGCTGGTGATCCTGGGCAAGCAGGCGATCGACGACGACATGAACGCGACCGGCCAGATGCTGGCCGGACTGCTGGGCTGGCCGCAGGGCACGTTCGCCAGCAGGATCGAGATCGCCGACGGCCGCGCCGTCGTCACCCGCGAGATCGATGGCGGGCTGGAGACGCTGTCGCTGGCGCTGCCGGCGATCGTGACCGCCGACCTGCGGCTGAACGAGCCGCGCTATGCCTCGCTGCCCAACATCATGAAGGCGCGCAAGAAGCCGCTGGAAACCCTGGCGCCGGGCGATCTGGGGGTGGATGTGACGCCGCGCCTGGCCACGCTGTCGGTGGCCGAGCCGCCGCCGCGCAAGGAAGGCATCAAGGTCGCGTCCGCCGCCGAGCTGGTGGCGCGTCTGCGTAACGAAGCGAAGGTGATCTGATCATGGCCGTACTCGTTTTCCTCGATCATGAGTCCGGCGCGATCAGGCAGGCTTCGCGTTCGGCGGTGACCGCCGGGCTGAAACTGGGCGCCCTGGGTCTGGGTGAGGTGCATGTGCTGGTGGCGGGCGACGCGGCGGTCGCGGCCTCGGCCGCC
>NZ_JABXXP010000334.1 GCF_013376155.1 Nguyenibacter vanlangensis | reverse complement strand
GCCCGGGGTATGGCGCGCCGCTTCGGCGCGGAAGAAGCGTTCGGACGCGCGGGCCAGGTCGGCCTCGTCCATGCCGATACCCTCGTCCGTCACCGCGATCGAGACCGCGCTGGCGCCCGGCGCGAGCATTGTCAGCCCCGGCAAGGCCGGCCCGGTGGCCGCAGCCAGCGTCACCGTCCCGCCGGCAGGCGAGAATTTGATGGCATTGTCCAGCAGGTTGGCCACCGCCTGCTGCATCAGCGCCTTATCGCCGTAGAAAGGCAGGCAGGACGGCAGGCGCAGCGCCAGGCGGATCTGCTTTTCCTCGGCCACCGCCTCGTACAGATCGCCGATATCGGTCAGCAGCGGTACCAGGTCGAAGGGGGCGAAGGCCGACCGGCGCGATCCGGCCTCGATCTGCGCGATGCGCAGCAGCGCCTCGAACACCGCAGTGACATTGTCCAGGTTGCCGACTGCCCGCTCGATCGCCAGCCGCAGTTCGGCCGCGCTGCCGGCATGCAGGGCCGCGTCCTCCAACTGGGTGCGGGCGCGGGTGATCGGCGTGCGCAGATCATGGGCGATGGCGTTGGAGACCTGGCGTACGCCATCCATCAGCCGGACGATGCGGTCCAGCATCTCGTTGATCGCCTCGGCGACCTGGTCCAGTTCATCCCCGTTGCCCACCAGGGGCATGCGGCGCGACAGGTCGCCACGCGCGATCGCAGAGCTGGTCTGGGCAATCGACTTGATCATGCGGCGGAACATGCCATGAACCAGCACGGCGCCGCTGATCGCCAGCAGGGTCACCATCATCCAGGCCCAGAGCAGCGAGTCGGTCAGCAGCCGCCGCAGCACCGCGCGGGCGCGGACGTCGCGTCCGACCAGCAGGCGGAACCCGCCCGGCAGCGCGAAGGCCCGCACTTCCGCCGTGTCGCGCATGCCGGCCCGCGTGACCTTCAGCGAATACCACTGGTCGGTGCGGACCACCTGGGCCGGCCATTCCGACAGGTTGCCCGCCAGCCTGTTCCCGGTCGGGCCGACCATCAGATAGATCGCGTCGTCGTCCAGGTTCTGTTCCAGCCGGTCGTCGATCGTCAGCGCCAGCGTGGGCAGGCCGCCTTCGGCCCAGCGCTGGCTCAGCGCCCGTGCATCGGCATTGATGGCGGTTTCCACCTGCCGTTCCAGAAAGCCGATCGTCCCCCACCAGATGAAGGACATGAACAGGATCGACGACAGGGCAAACAGCACGCCATAGCCCAGCGAAAAACGCAGGCTGGCCGAGCGCGGAAGCCTGAAGCGCCGGCGCCCGCCCCGTCCTCTGTCCTCGCCTTCGGGCTGCATGGCCGGCGCCGCCCCCGTTCCTATTCCGCCCGCAGCATGTAGCCGGCGTTGCGGATCGTGTGGATCAGCGGCGTGTCGAATGGCTTGTCCACCTTCTGGCGCAGGCGCGATACATGCACGTCGATCACGTTGGTCTGCGGGTCGAAATGGTAATCCCACACGCCTTCCAGCAGCATGGTGCGGGTGACCACCTGCCCGGCATGGCGCATCAGATATTCCAGCAGGCGGAATTCGCGCGGCTGCAGGTCGATCCGCTGGCCGCCCCGCCGGACGGTGCGCGACAGCAGGTCGACCTCGAGATCCGCGACGATCAGGCGTGTTTGCGGCACGTTGTCGCTGCGCCCGCGCCGCGACAGCGCCTCGACCCGCGCCAGCAGCTCGCTGAAGGCGAAGGGCTTGGTCAGGTAATCGTCGCCGCCGGCTTTCAGCCCCTGAACCCGGTCGTCCACGTCGGCCAGTGCCGACAGCAGCAGGACCGGCGTGCTGTTGTTCTGCGCGCGGATCGTCTCCAGCAGCCGCAGCCCGTCGATGCCGCCCGGCAACATGCGGTCCAGGATGATCAGGTCGAAATTCTCGCTGACGGCCAGGAACAGCCCGTCCTTGCCGTTATCGACCGGTTCGACCAGATGTCCGGCCTCGCGCAGGCCCTTGGCCACGAAGTTGCGTACCGTCGGATCATCCTCGACGACCAGAATATGCATGCG
Organism: Nguyenibacter vanlangensis; assembly: GCF_013376155.1. Classification (GTDB taxonomy): domain Bacteria; phylum Pseudomonadota; class Alphaproteobacteria; order Acetobacterales; family Acetobacteraceae; genus Gluconacetobacter; species Gluconacetobacter vanlangensis. Next base: position 1,163 of record NZ_JABXXP010000334.1, on the reverse strand, counting down.
GTCCGGCTCCCGTTTCTTGTTTCCGGCCTATCTTACGTCGCGCCGTGGCGCACTGGCCAGAGCAGCAGGCCAAAGCAGTTGTCCGGGCCGCCGCCAGGGCGTCAATCGTCCATGTCCTCGGGACGGTGCCCGACAACGACCGGCATCGTCAGCACCGCGCCATGGCGCTGGATGCGCAACTGGACGGTCGAACCCGGATGTTCGGCGGCGATGGTGCGGATCAGGGTACGGGAACTGTCCATCGGCTCATCCCCCACGCTCAGCACGATGTCGCCGGTCCGCAATCTGGCGCGGCGGGCCGGTCCGTCGCGGTCGATATCGGTGATGCGCACCCCGTCATGCCCATCGCCGTCGGCCAGTGTCACGCCCAGCCAGCCGCGATCGATATGCCCGCTGCGCCGCAGTTCGGCGACGATCGGCGCGACGATCTCGGACGGAATGCCGAACCCGATCCCCACCGACCCGCCGGTGGGCGACACGATGGCGGTATTCAGCGCCACCACCTGACCGCTGAGATTGAAGGACGGCCCCCCGGAATTGCCCGGATTGATCGGCGCGTCCAGTTGCAGGAAATCGTCGAACGGGCTGGCGCCGATATCGCGCCCGCGCGCCGAGACGATGCCCGCCGTCACGGACGATCCCAGCCCGAACGGATTGCCCGCCGCCATGACCCAATCGCCGACATTGATCTGCCGGCTGTCGCCCCAGGTGACGAAGGGCAGCGGATGCGGGGCCTGGATCTTGATCACCGCGATATCGGTCAGGTCGTCGCTGCCCAGCAGCTTCGCGGGATATTCGCTGCCGTCGGCCAGCGAGACGGTGATGTGGTCGGCCTCGCCCACCACATGGTTGTTGGTGACGATCACGCCGCTGGGGTCGATGATGAAGCCCGACCCGGCCCCCAGCATTTCCTCGCCGCGCGCGCGCATCCGGTCGCGGAAGCGCCGCTCGAAGGGCGTGCCCTTCACCCCGGGGGGCACGGGCTGGCGTTTCTGCTGGTCGTTGGCGCTCTGGGTGTCGGTGCCCTGAGTAACGGCGATATTGACCACCGCCGGCACGACCTGGCGGACCAACGGCGCGAAGGTCAGCGGGCCGGAGACGACCAGCGGAGGGGCCGGCGGGGCGAACACTGTCTCCGCCGCCTGCGCATCCGCGTGGCGGGG
>NZ_JABXXP010000333.1 GCF_013376155.1 Nguyenibacter vanlangensis | reverse complement strand
GTCGTCGTGCCGGGCACGGGCATCGCGCACCGCGCGGCCGAGGGCGATGGCGCGGGTCGTGGTGTGGTGAATGCCGAATTGCTTGACCTCGCGCCCGGTACGCGGCGCCTTGCACGTGGCCGCGATCGAGCCCATCTGCACGCAGATGCTGCGGGTGATCCGTTCGACCCAGGGCCAGCTTGCGGCGCGGGTGACGAGCGCATCGTTGTCGCGGATGTCGGAGACGGCGCAGGGAAACATCTGCAATCCGGCGATGGCGAAGCTGGTCATCTGGGCTTCGGGGTAGGCGCGGCCCATGGAGTCCGCATCCACCACGGGCAGGCCGGACATCGCGGCCACCATCAAGGGCTGGAAGGCATTGCCGCCGCCGATTTCCAGCGCCATGACCGCGCGGAAACGCCGGCCGAGATATGCCTCCATCATCCGAACGGGCTTGAGCGCGAAGTCGGGGCTGGACAGCCGTTCCTGGCCGACCAGGGGGGCGCCCATGTTCGAGACCACGGCCACCAGGTCGTCATCGGACAGTTCGTCGGGCGACATCAGGCTGACGCTGGCGCCTTCGGCATACAGCCTGCGCATGTTGAGCCAGGAGAGATAGGGCGAACCGCCGCCGCCCGTGCCCAGGATCCACGCCCCGACGGCCAGCGGCTCGAGATCGTCCTTGCCTATGGCGTGCATCGTCGTTTCTCCGGCATTCTCTTCAGGTTTATGGGGGTGGCGGGGCGATCGTCCCGCCGCGTGTCGTCTACCAGGACATGCCGAAGCGCGCGCCGCAGAAGCGCGGTGGAGCCGGCACTGCGAAATATTCGACGATGCCGGTCGCGCGCGTGATATCGTAATGCCGGTTGGCGATATTCGAGGAATAGGCGCTGACATACCACCGGCGCGATCGCGGACGGAAGGTGATGCCGGCATTGGCGATGAAATAGGCCGGAATCTGCGTCTGGTCGGGGGCGTAGGCGCCGGTCGGCTTGTACGGATCGCTGTAGCTGTAATCGGCCTCGATATCGAGATCGTAGCGTTTCGAGAGCGGAATCGCATAATCGGCCATGCCGTTGAGCGTGACCTTGGGCGTGCCCTGGTCCTGGCCGTTCGCGCTCTGGTAGATCGGGCGCCCTGCCGGCGTGCGATACAAGCACCGGGATACAGGTGCTGCCGATGAAGAGAAGCAGCCCGAGATGGCCCAAGCGGACGAGGACGGGGACGGGGCCGGAGCGTGACGGGAGGTGAAACATGCGAAGCATCCTGTGCCGTGCCGGACCAGCATTCCGGGGGATAAGGAAAAGGCGGGCGGGAGGCGCGGGCTATTGCGCGATCAGGTCGATCGCCGCGGCGATGACCCGGCGGGGGATCAGGACCGGACATCCGTACCGGCGATGCAGGGCCGCGCGCATCGGCTCGTCGAACCCCACGCAATGCATGACGATCAGGTCGGCCCCGGTCAGGGCGGCATCCAGGCGCCGGTATCGTTCGGGGTCCTGGCTTGCCGGGACGTAGGGGGAAACCCAGCTTCTGATCGTCTCGACGCCGTCATAGGGCGTATGCATGGCAGCCTGTGCGGCATTGGGCACGACCAGCGCGATCGTCCTGAGTCCGGACAGCAGGCCCGTGGCCAGACGATCCATCAGGCGCTGGGGTTCGATGAGCGGCGTACGGAGGGCGAGCGCGTGCAATTCCGGAAAGTTTCCGGTGCACAAGGGAACAATCAGGTCGAATTCCTGCCGGTCGATGCGATGGATGAGTGCGATGAGGCTTCGGGTCGCAAGCGCCTTGTCCAGATGCACCTCGCGACCGCAACGAAGGCGCGACACCAGCATCGGCGCGGTGTCGGCCGGCGCCATCGCGGCGATCCCGGCATCGTCCAGATCATCGAGAACGCCGAACCCTGTGGCGACGACATCCGCGTGCACGAGGTCCAGGATGGCGGGGACGAGGTCGTCGCGCGGGGTCTGGCCGATGGTCACGAAGGCGATTTTCGTTGGCATGCGACCTCATGTTCGTATCGATATTGCAACTTGTAATATCATCGCCTTTGCCGCACGCGCCGCGCCATAAGGGGGACTACGTACTCCTGGCCAAGGGGCGAGGCCGGTTCAGTGCCTATGGATCCGGATATTCGCCTTCATGGACGAGAAGAACGAGAACAGCGCATCGCCGGCGATGACGCCTCCGGCGAAGATTTCCATCGGCGAGCGGCCGGATTCTCCACGGCAGGCCAGCCAGACGGCGCGGGCCGCCAGACCGGCCAGGACGGCCCATCCGGCCTTGAGATTGACGATCAGCAGCCCGGTGGCCAGCAGGACGCCCATCTGGCGGCGCTGGCCGCCGAGCATCTGCAGGATGGCCCCGGGGATCGCCCAGAACGCCAGGGTCCAGGCGACCGATCCATGCGCGCTGCCGCGAATGGCCGCGGCATAGACGCGATCGGGCGGCGGAAACAGGTCGTGCGTAAAATAGCCGCGCCAACTGAAGGCGACGACGCATGTTGCGATCGCGAAAGCGGCGAAGGCCGTGTAAAGCTGCTGACGCCGGCCATCCTGTTCGAAGGCGGGATTGGCGCCGCCGCCGCGCAGCAGGAATCCGGCCTTGAGATCGTAGCCCATATCGGCGAATGCCGGACCGGTGGCGCTGGTCAGGCCCGCGAGCAGGGCCAGCGCCGGCATGGGGAACCCGCACAGGCTGCCGATCAGGAGGGTGATCAGCGCGATCGCGAAGGCGGGAAACCACCCCGAATGCATGGCCGCCAGCCCGACGATCAATTCATGCAGGAATGCCGCGAAGGCGGCATAAGCGACGAAGGCGACCAGCATGCGCGGCGTGAGGCCGTAGGCGACGCCGCTGAGGAGGGCCACCAGGCCGGCGATGCCGAGGAAGCCCCCGCCCCCCAAAGCCAGGGCGCCGACGATGCGGCCGTCCCGCCCGCGTTTCACGCCCGGTCCGTGCCGCATCAATGTCGATCCGACCTGGATCAATGCGACCAGGCCCGCGCCGACCATGACGCCATGGGGCACCAGCGCGGGGTCGAGATGGGCGGTGGGTCGCAGGGCCGCGGCGCTGGCGCCGAGACGATCGGCGATTCCCTGGCCGCGCACCAGCAATCCGATGCCGAACATCGACAATGCCCAGGCATTGCCGATCAGGGCCGTGCCGAACGCGGCCATGGGAACGCCGCACAGGCCGCCCGCCACGCCGAG
>NZ_JABXXP010000332.1 GCF_013376155.1 Nguyenibacter vanlangensis | reverse complement strand
CCTTCACGCGTCTTCGCCAGGATCCGGCCCGGCTGGACGCGGTGCTGCGCGCCCTGCCCAAGGGGGCGGACCTGCACAACCATCTGGCCGGCGCCGTCTATGCCGAGAACATGTTGGACTGGGCCGCACGGGACGGGCTGTGCGTCGCCCCCGCCCAGGGGCGGATCCTGGCGGATAAATGCGCCCCCGGGCCCGAATCGGGCCGGGTGCCCGCCGCCGACCTGGCGGCGCATCCCGACCTGCGGGCCGACATGATCGACGCCCTGTCGATGCGCGATTACGTGCCTACGCCGGCCGACCGGTCCGGCCACGACCATTTCTTCGCGACCTTCGCCCGGTTCGGGCCCGCGCAGGCGGCGCATGACGGCGACATGCTGGCCGAAGCCGCCGCCCGCGCCGCCGAGGACCATGTCCTGTATCTGGAACTGATGATCTCGCCGCAGCTTGGTCCGGTCGCCGATCTGGGATCGCGTTTCGTGCTGCAGGGGGACGGTTTCGCCGATGCCGACCGGGCCATCGCGCCCGCCCTGCCGGCCCTGGTCGCCGCCGCCCGGCATCAGGCCGATGCGATGGAATCGCGCATGCGGGCCGTCCTGCAATGCGGCACGCAGGCGGCGCATCCCGGTTGCGGGGTTACGGTCCGCTATCTGTACCAGACCATCCGCACCATGCCGCCCGCCATGGTCTTTCCGCAGCTCGATTTCGGCTATGCCCTGGTCAAGGCCGATCCGCGTTTCGTCGGCATCAATATCGTGGCGCCGGAAGACGACGCGGTGGCGATGCGCGATTACGGCCTGCATATGCGCATGTTCGGCTGGCTGGCCCGTCGCGACCCGCAGGTGCGCCTGTCGCTGCATGCCGGCGAACTGGCGCCGGGGCTGGTCCCGCCCGAAGGGCTGCGCTTTCATATCCGCCAGGCGGTCGAAATCGCCGGCGCCCGCCGCATCGGCCATGGCGTGGACATTCTGCACGAGGACGACCCCGACGGGCTGATGGCCGAGATGGCCCGCCGTCGTGTCATGGTGGAAATCAACCTGACCAGCAATGACGTCATTCTCGGTGTCGCGGGGGCCGCGCACCCGTTCAACGCCTATCGCGCCGCCGGCGTGCCCGTCGCCCTGTCGACGGATGACGAGGGCGTGTCGCGCATCGACCTGACCCACGAATACGCGCGCGCGGCCGCGACCTATCAGCTCGATTACGCGGCGCTGCGCGACCTGTCGCGCAGCGGCCTGGAATACGCGTTCCTGCCCGGCGACAGCCTGTGGGCGCGGACCCGTCCCTTCCGCATGGTGGCGGCCTGCGCCGCCACGCCGTCCGGCCCCGTCCCTGCGGGCGGCGCCTGCCATGATTTCCTGGCGCACAGTCAGAAGGCTCGCCTGCAATGGACATTGGAGGCACGGCTGCATGCATTCGAGACCGGCATGATCCGCCAGGCTGCGCTGATGGACGACCATGCGCAATCCGCCGGGCAATGATTCCCTGGTGTCCTGCTCGAGAAATTCTTATGAGAATTTCTCGAGCCAGCAGGCCACTAAAATATTGATTCTAGTGTCCTTTCGATTCCAAAATTCGCTTGCGAATTTCGGAATCAGGACACTTGGGCAATGAAAAGAAACGCATGACGATGCCATTACGCTTCCCGCGCCTGTCCCTCTCGCGTCGCCTGTCCGGCGCGGTCGCCGGCCTTGCCCTTGCCTGGGGCCTGGCGGCCTCGGCGCCGGCGTACGCCGCGCAGATTCCCGTACGCGTCGTGGTCGTCACGACGTTCGAGATCGGCAAGGATACCGGCGACATGCCGGGCGAATTCCAGACCTGGGTGGAAAAGCTGCCGCTGAAGCAGGTCCTGCCGGCGCCGGGCACCTGGCATGGGGTCATGCGCTACAACCCCGGCCTGCAGGTCCTGGGCATCGCCAGCGGCGAGGGGCCGGAACATATGGCTTCGGCGATCACCGCGCTGGTGCTCGATCCGCGCTTCGACCTGCGCCATGCCTATTTCGTGCTGGCCGGGATCGCGGGGATCGATCCGAATTTCGGCCCGGTCGGCGCGGCGGTCTGGGCGCCGCGCGTCATCAATGGCGGCCTGGCCCACGCGATCGACGCGCGGGAAATCCCGCCGGACTGGCCGGACGGCTATACGCCGGTCCAGGGCAGCACGCCCGACGAACGGCCCGTGCCGCCGCTGCATTCGCTGTCGGGCGACATGGCCTATACGTTCAATCCTGCCCTGGTGCGCTGGGCCTATGACCTGACGCGGCAGGTGGCGCTGCCGGACACGCCGGCGCTGCAGGCGATCCGCGCGCGCTACGCGGGTTATCCTCGGGCGCAGAAGCCGCCCGCAGTGCTGCTGGGCGACACCCTGTCCAGCGAGACGTTCTGGGTGGGCGCGCGGATGAATCGCTGGGCCGAACGCTGGGTGGCATATTGGACCGCCGGACAGGGCGTATTCGCCACCACGGCCGAGGAGGATGTGGGCTTCATGCAGGCCCTGACCTTGCAGGCCCAGGCCGGGCGGGTGGATCCGGATCGCGTGCTGGTGCTGCGCACCGCCAGCAATTTCGACATGCCGCCGCCCGGCCAGACCGCCGCCGCTCTGCTGAAATCCGAAGCGAGCGAGGGCGGCTATTCCGGCTATCTACCGTCGATCGACGCGGCCTATCGGGTCGGCAGCGTGGTGGTGCGCGAACTGGCCCTGCATTGGGACCGCTACGGCGCGCGCACGCCCGGAACGCCGGTCAAATAGGACAGGCCGGGACTAAACACCTAGCGGGGCCAGCTTGCCACGATCCGCGCGGCTAGCTGGTCCAGCACCGCTTCCGTCAGGCGGGCCGTATCGTCGTCGGTCGCCGCCGATCCGTCGCGGGTGACGAAGGCGCGCTGATGCAGGATCGGCGCCCGCGGATCGTGCGGAATGATCGACCAGTCCGCATCCAGCGACGCCGTCCCGTCGCGGGTGACGTCCAGGCGGCTGACATTCACCGACAGCCGCCAGGCCGCGGGCAGCACCTGCGGCTGATCGGTCACGAACAGGTCGCTGCGTGCCTGGCCCAGCCGGGCGGTGATCAGGTCGGTCACTCCCAGCGACAGCCGGCTGGCCCAGCGCCCCCGGTCGCTGCGCAGGATCCGGTTGCCCGTGCGCACCACCAGGTCCTGCCCGTCCAGATAGTCCGGCAGCACGACCCGATCCACCGTGACCGTCCT
>NZ_JABXXP010000331.1 GCF_013376155.1 Nguyenibacter vanlangensis | reverse complement strand
ATATCGGCCAGTTCGGGCAGCAGGTCGGCTTCGCCGGCGCCGATCCGCGCCTCGTCCAGCCCCAGCGCCAGGGCCAGGCCGCGCACGGTCGGCGGAATCGTCCGGCCCGGCAGCACGAACAGGAACAGTTCCAGCAGGTCCAGCCACGGCGGTAAATGTGACGGGGATTGCAGGCGCATGCGTCGCGCGGTCAGGGGCGCATGCACCACCAGCGGCGGCGCCCAGTCGCGCAAGGCGCGCAGCGCGTCCTCGGCCGGCAGGGTCAGCACCTCGCCGTCCGGTGTCAGCAGCGAGCACGATCCGTGACGCGCCACAAGCGCGGGCGGCATGTCCGGTGGGGGGAAAGCGGCGGCCATGACAGGAACATATAGGGGACAACCGGCCGGCTGTCGCCCTCCCGGCGCGCATTTGGCGAATCGGTGCCGGCCGATCTGGTGTATGGTTTGGATTGACCCGTGCCGCTCCAGTTCCTAGCTTCCGCCCCATCATGCCCGAACAGAACCGCCCCGAACAGAACCGCAGCGTCCCCAATTCCCTGCCCAAGGCCTGGCCGTTCGACGAGGCCCGGAAGCTGGCGGCCCATGTCGAGAAAAAGGGCGCCCCGGCCGACGCGCCGGCCCTGCTGGAAACCGGATACGGGCCGTCCGGCCTGCCGCATATCGGCACGTTCGGCGAGGTCGCGCGCACCTCGTGGGTGCGCCAGGCCTATACCAGGCTGACCGGCCGCCCGACCCGGCTGCTGGCCTTTTCGGACGACATGGACGCGCTGCGCAAGGTGCCGGATAACGTGCCCAACGGCGACATGCTGCGCGGACATCTGGGCAAGCCGCTGTCGCGCATCCCCGATCCGTTCGGCACGCATGAATCCTTTGCTGCCCACAACAACGCGCGGCTGCGCGCGTTCCTCGACGGGTTCGGCTTCGCCTACGAATTCGCCTCGTCCACCGACTATTATACCGGCGGCCGCTTCGATGCCGCCCTGCGCCGGGTGCTGGAGGTGCATGACGAAATCGTCGCCGTCATCGCGCCGACCCTGGGTCCGGACCGCAGGGCGACCTATTCCCCGGTGCTGCCGATCCATCCGCGCACCGGCCATGTCATGCAGGTTCGCATGGATGCGATCGACGCGGCCGCCGGGACCGTCCGCTGGACCGACGATGCGGGCGAGACCTTCGAAACCCCGGTGACCGGCGGCCATGCCAAGATGCAGTGGAAGGCCGACTGGGCGATGCGCTGGTACGCGCTGGGCGTCGATTACGAAATGTCCGGCAAGGACCTGATCGACAGCGTCAAGCTCTCGGGCAGGATCTGCCGTATCCTGGGCGGCGAACCGCCCGCCGGCCTGACCTACGAACTCTTCCTCGACGAAAACGGACAGAAGATCTCCAAATCCAAGGGCAACGGCATCTCGGTCGAGGAATGGCTGCGCTATGCCCCGCCGGAAAGCCTGGGTCAGTACATGTTCAACGCCCCGCAGCGGGCGAAGCGCCTGTTCTTCGACGTCATCCCCAAGGCGGCGGACGAATACCTGGCCAACGTCGCCCGTGCCGGGGAAACGCCGGCCGACGACGCGGCCCTGCTGGCCAATCCGGCCTGGTTCATCCATGGCGGCGCCATCGGCGCCGATGACGGCAGCCCGCTGAGCTTCGGCATGCTGTTGAACCTGGCCAGCGTCGCGAATGCCGAAACCGCCGACGTGCTGTGGAAATTCATCCGCCGCTACGACGCCGCGGCATCGCCCGAGACCTGCCCCATGCTGGCGCGGCTGGTGGAACATGCCGTCGTCTACTACGCCGATTTCGTGCGCCCCGCGAAGACCTACCGCGCGCCCGCGCCGCACGAACGCACCGCCCTGGCCGACCTGGCCGAAAGTCTGCGCGGGCTCGAGGACGCGCCCACCGACCCGGACACGCTGCAGAACCTGGTCTTCGAAATCGGCAAGCGCCACGGCTTCGCCGCCCTGCGCGACTGGTTCGGCTGCCTGTACGAGGTCCTGCTGGGCCAGAAAGAGGGACCGCGCTTCGGGATCTTCATCGGATTGTACGGCGTGTCGGAAACCGTGGCGCTGATCGAAACGGCCCTGATCCGCGCCCCCGCCGCGGATGCGGTCGCCGATGCATCCGACGACGCCGCCGGCTGAAGCAGCGGCATCGCCGTCATGACGCTCCCGGACCTGCCCCCCGACTCGCAATGTTCCTGAAGCGGCAGAACACGTCAGGCACGCCCCGTATTCCGCCCGGCTGGCAACGGCTGCTGCGGCATCTGCCCCATGCGCTCGGGCTGGGGCTGATGATCGCCGCCATCCTCGTCGTCCAGCACCAGGTCCGCGACCTGCACTGGGACGACATCCTCGCCGCCCTGCGCACGATACCCACCACCACCCTGGTGCTGGGCGTCGGCTGCACCCTGCTCTCCTATTTCATCCTGTCCTTCTATGACTGCCTGGCGGTGGTCCAGGTGGGGCGGCGCATGTCCTTCCGGCGTACCGCCTTCGCCTCGTTCTGTTCCTACGTCCTGTCGCACAATCTGGGATTCGCCGCGATTTCCGGGGCGGCGGTGCGTTTTCGACTCTACGGCAACTGGGGCCTCGGGACGTTCGACATCGCGCAGATCATCGCGTTCTGCTCGGCCACCTATCTGCTGGGCGCCGGCACGCTGGTCGGCGCGGTCCTGGTGCTGGAACCCGGGGCGATCCCGGTCCTCGGCGCCCGCATCCCGCATGTGGTGCTGTCCGCCGTCGGCGTCGCGATGTGGATCGGGGTGGTGGGCTACATCCTGCTGGGGCTGCGCCTGGCCAGCCTCAGGCTGTGGCGGTACACCGTCGCGCTGCCGCGTCCGGGCATGGCCCTGGCCCAGACCCTGGTCGCCGCGACCGAGGTCGCGGCCACGGCGGGCATCGCCTATATTTTCCTGCCGGGCGGGATCGGGCTGGGATACGGCGTGTTCCTGGCGATCTATATCGCCTCCTACACCGCCGGGCTGGTCGCCAGCGTGCCCGGCGGCCTGGGCGTGTTCGACGGGGCGATGATGCTGGCACTCAGCCCCTATCTGCCGCCGTCGCAGATCGTCAGCACGATCCTGGTCTTCAGGCTGTTCTACTACATCATCCCGCTCTTCCTGGCTGGGCTGATGTTCGCCGGGCACGAACTGTTCCTGCGCGGCGACGCCGTCCTGGCGCGCAAGGACCGGCCGGGCGCCGGCGCG
>NZ_JABXXP010000330.1 GCF_013376155.1 Nguyenibacter vanlangensis | reverse complement strand
CGAGGAAATCACCGTCAGCGCGCAGGCGTCGGCGACCGGCATGACCGGCGCGGTGCCGGGGGGCGGGCTGATGCCGCGGCAGACCGCGCCCTATGCCCGCAACACGATAACGCGCGACTACATCGCGGCGCAGTCCCCGACCACCAACGTGCTCAACCTGGTGCGCAACACACCCGGCGTCGTGGTCGCCACGGCGGACCCGACCGGGGCGACGGACCGGATGAGCGTGTCGATGCGGGGCATGAACCAGAATGAGATCGGCTACGAGTTCGAAGGGATGAACCCGTCGGACGTGCTGTATTACAGTCCGGCATCCTCGACCTGGGCGGATACGGAAAATATCGGATCGATCACGGTGTCGCCCGGCTCGCCGGACCTGATGGCGCCCACCTTCAGCGCGGTGGGCGGACTGATCAGCGCGACGATGCGCAGTCCGTCCCCCAAGGCGGGCGGCCTGGCCGACTTCACCTTCGGCGGCAACGACCTGGAGCGCGAATTCATCCGGGGCGAGACGGGCGAGATCGGGCATTCCGGCTTCCGGTCCTACGCGTCGTTTTCCAACACCACCGCCACCAACTGGCGCGGCCCGGGCGGCCTGAATCGCTGGCACGTGGATTTCAAGGGCGAAAGGACATGGGGCGACGGCAACAGCATCTCGCCCTTCATGTCCTACAACGACGTCACCGAAAACCTGTATACCTACCCGACGCTGGCGCAGTGGCGGCAATACGGCGATTCCTACAATTACGCGCCGAATTTTACCGGATCGAACACGGATTATTACAAATTCCACCAATATGAGTGGCGTCACGCGCATGCCGGCGTGCAGGCGCATCTCAACCTGGGCCACGGCCTGGCCCTGGCCGCCACGCCCTATCTCTACGACGTGGACGGCACGCTGAACGGCGCGACGGCGCTCAGCCGGACCGGCAGCTATCTCGGCAGCGAACCGGCGGGCATCCTGCAATTCCCGCCAGGGGCGGGCGGCCGGGCGGGCGGCCGGGTAAGTAATCAGGCGGCGGCCGTGTCGGTCGATCATTTCACCGAATCGACGTTCGGCTTGAACACGGCGCTGACATGGACGCATCACCATAACGCATTGTCGCTCGGCTACTGGTATTCCTACGTGAACTATACCGAGGACCCCTCCTATTCGCTGCCCGGGGCCAACGGGCAGGCGGCCAATCTGTGGGGGCGATATCCCGTGCTGACCCAGGACGGACGGCGGCTGCTGCAATGGAATGCGCATGTGATCCAGCAGCTCAACGCGCTGACGCTGCAGGATACCTATCGCGCGCTGGACGACCGGCTGACCGTCTCGGCCGGGCTCAAGGCCGTGATGATCACGCGCATGGCGACCAACCTGATTCCGGGGGCGACCTACGCGACCGGGTTCAGCGATTTCCAGCCTCTGCCCCGCGTCGCGATCAGCTACCAGGCCACGCCGCGCGACCAGGTCTATGTCAACGGCACGACCGCCTTCCGCGAAGCCGCCGCGGTAACGCCGTCGATCGACATGTTCAGCGTCGCGACGGGCAGGATGACCAGCGCGCATTCCAGCGACATCAAGCCGGAATATTCGATCGCCGAGGAAATCGGTTTCCGCCATTACGGCGCGTTCAACCTGACCGTCTCGCTGTTCAACTATAATTTTACCAACCGCCAGGTAACCAGCAATCAGCTCGTCAACGGCACGACCATCACGTCGTCGCTGAATGGCGGCGGCCAGACGACGCGCGGCGCCAGCGCCGAATTCAGCCTGCCGGCCTGGCATCATGTCGCGCCCTACCTGTCGGGCCAGTATCTGCATGCCACCATAGACAACGACATCGCGGCCGGCGGCGACTATTTGCCGACCCGGGGCAAGAGCGCGGTCCTGACGCCGACCTTCATGGGATCGATCGGCCTGTCCTATGACGACGGGTCTCTGTTCGGGAATTTCTCATTCAATTACGTCGATTCCCAATACACCACCTTCATGGACGACCAGAGCATGCCGGCCTACAAGACCGCGAATGTCAGCCTGGGGTACCGCCTGCACAGCGTGGGCGCCCTCAAGCGGCCGCAGATCCAGCTCAACCTGATCAATGTGGGGGATGCGAGTTATCTGTCCGGCGCATGGGGGCTGACCTCGAACGCGGTCGCGACGCGCGGCATCTATGGACACATGGTGGCGGCCAGCCAGCCGACCTACATCACCGGCGGCAAATTCTCGGGCGTCGTCTCGCTGACGACCGGCTTCTGACGGTGGCGGGGACGGCGGCTCCGGCGACGGTCCGTGACGCGGGGCAGGCGCGCACCATTCTGGCGACCGTCCTGGGCGGGGCGCTGGAATGGTACGACCTGCTGCTCTACGGGCTGTTTTCCGTCACCTTCTCGCGCCTGTTCTTTTCGACCGGCGCCGGGGGCGCGCAGCCTCTGCTGCTCAGCCTGGGCAGTTTCGGCGTGGCGTTCGTGGTGCGCCCGCTCGGGGCGGCCTGGCTGGGGTCGTGGACCGACCGGCATGGCCGGCGCAGCGGGCTGATCCTGTCATCGGCATTGATGACGATCGGCACCGGGGCGGTCGCGCTGATTCCCGACAGCCGGTCGATCGGTCCTGCGGCGGGATTGCTGCTGGTGGTGTCGCGGCTGCTGCAGGGGTTCGCGGCGGGCGGTGAATTCGGCAGCGCCTCGGCGATGCTGGCGGAACGCGATCCGGTGCGGCGTGGATTCTATGCCAGCCTGCAATGGTCGGCATCCGGCTGTTCCGTGACGCTGGCGGCGTTCCTGGCGTGGTGCGTGCATCATTTCTTCTCGGACCGCCAGATCGACGCGGGGGCGTGGCGCCTGCCGTTCCTGTTCGGGCTGGTCATGGGGCCGTTCGCCACCTGGCTGCGCCTGCGCAGCGCGGAATCGGCGGCTTTTTCCCGCCGCGAAAACCACACCCCCCTGCGCGAGATCGTGCGGGGCGACAAACGGCGCGTGATCCTCGCGATCGGCACGGTCGGGCTGGGGGCGACCGGCAGCGCGCTGAACGTCTACATGCCGACCTATGCCCGCACCGTCCTGCATCTGTCGGAAACCGGGTCGCTGTTCGGAACGGTGGTGTCCGGCATTCTGTCGATCGTCCTGCCGCCGGTCTTTGCCGGCCTGGGCGACCGAACGGCGCGGCGCGGGCTGATGATCACGGCGGCGACCATCGGCGGCCTGGCGGCCTGGCCGCTCT
>NZ_JABXXP010000329.1 GCF_013376155.1 Nguyenibacter vanlangensis | reverse complement strand
GACGCGGCTTCGGGCGCAGCACCGCGCACCGCCTCGCCCTGCCGCGGCGCGGGCGCGCCGAACAGATCGCCCTCATCCGGTTCATCCCGCCTGCCCGCCATCACGTCCCGTCCATCCGCATCACATCATGGTACCCGGTCGCCAGGATCGCGCCAGATACATCGCGCCAAATACATCACGCCAGATACCATGCGGGCGCTCCCGGCCAAACCGGCAGCGCCCGCCTGTCATACCGCCATCCGACCCCTCGTTCGGGCCGGCAACGACCTAGCAGGCTGTCGGGTTGGGGGGTACCTGCTTTCGGTGATCTGGGGTAAGCATTGAGGATGAGCAGCTTCATCCCGTTTGACCGATCGCAGCCGTATCTTCTGCCGCCGGATCTGAAATCGTGGCTGCCGGCGGACGATGTGGCGCATTTTATTGTGGCGGCGGTGGAGCGGGTGCCGCTGGGGGCGTTCTCAGTGCCCCGGCGGACGGGCGGCAAGGCGCAGTATCATCCGCGCCTGATGCTGGGGCTGCTGATTTACGCCTATGCGAACGGCGTATTCTCATCGCGTCGGATCGAACGGGCGACGTATCGTGACATCGGTATGCGCTTTGTGGCGGCGAACCTGCATCCTGACCATGACACGATCGCGGCGTTCCGGCGCAGCAACCGCGCGGCGATCGAGGCGGCGTTCCTGCACGTGCTGGAGTTGGCACGCGAGATGGGGCTAGTGCGGCTTGGCACGGTGTCGATCGACGGCACGAAGATCGATGCCAACGCCTCGAAATACCGTTCCATTCGCTATGATCGCGCGAAAGAACTGCGCGAGATGCTGGCCACCGATATTGCCGGCCTGATGGAGCGGGCCGAGGCGGCGGATGCGACCGACACGGACAACCAGGCCCTGCCGGACGAACTGGCCCGCCGGGAGACCCTGAAGGCCAAGCTGGATGAAGCCTGTGCGCGGCTGGAAGCGGAAGCCCGCGAGCGGGCCGAGGCCGCCCGGCCCGAATACGAACGCAAGAAGGCGGCCTTTGATGCGAAGCAGGGACGATGCGGCCGCCCGCCGAAAGAGCCGGACGACGAACCGCCCCCTGACCGGCAGATCAATCTGACCGATCCGGACAGCAAGCTGATGCGCCGTTCCGACGCGCATGAATACCGGCAAGCCTATAACGCCTAGGCCGTGGTCTGTGCCGAGGGCAGCCAGTTGATCCTGGAACATAGGGTTGTCGCGACCACGGCAGACGCGCCCAGCTTCGCCGATACGATCCTGGGTATGGAAGAGCGGATCGGCCTGCCACGAACCGTCCTCGCCGATACGGGCTTTGCCAGCCGCAAAGCCGTCGAGGCGTTGCAGGCCAGGGGTGTGGACCCTCTGGTCGCCATCGGGCGTCCCGTCGATCGGCGCCC
Organism: Nguyenibacter vanlangensis; assembly: GCF_013376155.1. Taxonomy (GTDB): domain Bacteria; phylum Pseudomonadota; class Alphaproteobacteria; order Acetobacterales; family Acetobacteraceae; genus Gluconacetobacter; species Gluconacetobacter vanlangensis. Next base: position 1,823 of record NZ_JABXXP010000329.1, on the reverse strand, counting down.
CTATGACTTCCGGCCAGAGCCACCCCCCAAAGAACCGCGCCGGATCACCGAGCCATGGCGCCTGAAAATGAAGGCCAGACTGCAACAGGACCCGGAAAAAGCCCTCTACGCCTCATCATCAAGAGCGCTATGGGCTTCACCCGCTTCCACCTCCGCGGTCTCGCCAACGCCGCAACCGAATGGACCCTCGTCGCCCTCGCATATAATTGCCGAAGAATCGCGCGGTTGACGGCTGCGTAAACGCCGTCAACTCCTCCAGCCTCACTGCCGCAACACCCAACCCGACAGCCTGCTAGAGCCATATCCATTCACACTGGTTCACGGATATGGCTCTAGCTTATTGTTTTAACGAGCATCTTTATCCGACCGGATGAGTCCATCCGGTCGGATGATGCTCTAATGCACATTCCCCCAGGACGGCGCCCCCAGTGCGGGACACGAACACGTGCTGCCCAGCGGCACCTGGGTCGGCAGCCGGCAGCTATAGACGCCCGCCCGGCACATATAGCCATATCCCGCGACCACGCCGGGCTCACCCGGCGGATAGGATTGCGCCACGCCCTCGCACCCGGCGGGCAGCAGCGCCAGCCCGCCCAGCAGCAGCAGGACCGGCCAGCGTCCACCCGGCCGCACCATATCGCGATCCATCTTTCGCATCACACCCTCCTGTCTCGAATGCACCACCCGGAACGGATGCCGGCCCGTTACCAGGGAAGCGTACGGTCCATATGGAAGAATCCCCCGGTCGGCCCGTCATCCGGCAGGGTCGCCAGGCGCACGCTGGTCAGGGCGCCCGCCGCCACGTCCAGCGGCGCGGCCTCGCCCCCCATCTCGGTGCGGACCCAGCCGGGATGGGCCGAATTCACCTTGATCCCGGTATCCTTCAGCTCATGCGCCAGATGCACGGTAAAGGCGTTCAGCGCCGTCTTCGACGCGTCATAGGCAAAGGTCAGCTTGCCATAGATCGACGATGCCGGGTTGCTGTGCTCGCCCAGCGAACCCAGGATGCTCGACAGGTTCACGATCCGCCCGGCCTTCGACTTCAGGATCAGCGGCAGCAGGATCTGCGTCAGTTGCACGGTCGCGAACAGATTGATCTCGAACGTATCGCGCAGGATCTGGATCGGCGTGGCCGAGGGCGGCGGGGCGACGCCGCCGGGGCCGCGGTCCAGCAGCACGCCGGCATTGTTCACCAGCACGTCCAGCCGCCCATGCGTGCCGGCGATCCAGTCGCGCAGGGCGATCTGCTGCGCCGTATTGCCGATATCCAGCACGACGCCCTCGGCCGATACGCCTTCGTCGCGCAGACGCTGCGCCACATGCTCCGCCTGGTCGTGGCGGCGCCCGGCCACCAGCACGTGCATTCCCTGCCGCCCCAGTTGCCGCGCGGTCTCCAGGCCGATGCCCCGCACCGCCCCCGTCACCAGCGCGATCCGTCCCGTTTCATCCATCCTCGTGGCCTTTCCTTCCTGGTCCGCATCCCCGGTCCGGCCCCTGTTCCGGCCCCTGTTCCGGCGTTTCCGGTCAGGCCGCCTCGGCGATGGCGCATCCCGCCGCATGCCCGCTGGCCCACGCCCACTGGAAGTTGTAGCCCCCCAGCCAGCCCGTCACGTCGACGGCCTCGCCCACCGCATAGAGGCCCGGAACCGCCCGCGCCGCCATGGTGCGCGACGACAGGCCGCGCGTGTCGATCCCCCCGCGCGTCACCTCGGCCTTGGCGAAGCCCTCGGTGCCGGACGGGGTCAGGCCCCAGCGGGACAGGATTTGCCCCAGCCGGTTCAGCGCCGCGTCGGGAATATCGCCGAGACGCCCGTCAGGCAGAT
>NZ_JABXXP010000328.1 GCF_013376155.1 Nguyenibacter vanlangensis | reverse complement strand
GGGGCCTCGCGCACCTGCCAGCTTTCCCCGGGGGCGGTTTCGGGCGGCGCCCCGCCGTCGGAGCCGTTCAGCCGAAGGCCCCGACATGGTGCATGACCGCCATCCCGGTCTCGCGCACCAGGTCGAACAGGCGCTGCATCGGCTCGAAGATCTCGGCATGTTCGCGGACATAGGCGCCGGCGTTCCGCGGTCCGTGAGATTCGGAATAATCCAGTTCCATCCCGCTGCCGGTGGCGTAGGGGAAGATATAGTCCAGTTCGCGCAGCGCGGCGGGGACTTCGAGGCACAGCACGCGGGTGGTCAGCGCGTCGCGCGAGAAGGCGTTGCGGGGCGAGAAATAGGGAATCCGGGTCGAGAGCAGCCAGATCTGCTCGATGGTGGCGATGCGGATCGCATGCAGCAGCTTCTCGGCCTCGCCCATCCGGGGGGCCTGCGGCCAGGCGCGGCGCAGGGACAGGTGGTCGGACTGGATGCGGCGGAACATGGCCTGGGTGCTGGCCCAGAAATTCAGCCGCTCCAGCCCGTGCATCAGTGCAAGGTAGGCGTCGCGCCGGGACGGGTCGGATTCGGCGGTCGCGCGGTTCAGCCACATGTCGGGATCGAGCATGTAGATGACGGCGCGCAGCACCGTGTCGTCGGAATGGGCGAGCGCGTGGGTGGCGAAATCCACGGCGCGGCGGAAGCGGGGGCTGCGGCTGAGGAATTCCTCGAAGGTTTCGGGGTGGCGCGCGGCGGCGCCGCCCAGGCCCTGGATGGTGTTCGCGCACCAGCCCAATTGCTGCAGGATGGCGTTGTTGGGGATGGCGCGGAGCTGGCTGGGGTGGGAGATCCGCGTCGTGGCCGCGCCGCTGTCGCTCTGCCGCGCCGAGGGGCGGGAGCCGGTCTTGTCGATCAGGGACGGGCCGAAGGCGCCGAGCAGCGCGGCATAGCCGGGGTCCTCGACCAGGCCGGCCATGCCGGCGCCGATGGTCGAAAAGAAATCGGCCGAGAAATCGGGCTCGTCATACACCGGGTCGCGGTTGAGCTGCGTGGGTGCGAAGATGTGCGACGCGATTACCCCCACGGTGGCGTCGGCCATCGCCTGGGTGCCGAAGAGCAGGTAGCCGTCGCCGCCCTGGAAGGCCGTCTCCTCGCGGATGCGCAGGCCGGCTTCGGCGAAGACCGCGCGGGCATGGAGCGGCGAGAGATAGTCCAGCCGGTCGGTCAGGCGGAACGGGTGCGCGCCGCGTCCGATGCTCTCGCCATGGGTGTCGAACAGGATGACCTCGACCTCGGTCAGGTTCCAGCGCCGCAGCAGGTCGCAGATCTTCAGCCGCAGCCGTTCGATCAGGTAGGTCGCGGCCAACTGCCCGACATAGCGGCCGGAATCGGAATAGCCGAATTGCAGGCTGAGCTTGCCGGTGCGGCGCAGATAATCGCGCCAATGCGGGGAATGCAGGGCTTCCTCGACGATATGGGCGCCGTTTTCCAGGGCTTCCTGGGTTTCGAAGAGCGGCGAGATCTCGATCTGGTTCTCGATGCCGAAGCAGCGCGCCAGCCACAGCGCGGTCAGCAGCGTGTAGCCGCTTTCGGTCTCGGCGATCAGGAAGCGGACCGGGCTTTCGCGGTCGATGTGCCGGACGATCTGGCGCACCGTCATCATCAGCCGGGCGGCGGTGGCCTGTTCCAGCAGCAGCGAGCCGAAATCGATCTCGACCGGCTGGACCTGGTCCAGGGCCTCGTTGATCCGGCTGAGCAGGCCGCGGCGCTGCGAGGGGATCTCGGGGCTGTCGGTGATACCCAGGCGCTGGCGCGCGACATTGTGGATCTGCGTCGCGTTCAGCCGCACATGGGTGTGGGCGGCCGCCATGCCGTGCGCCATCAGCCCGGCGCGGGCCACGGCCAGGGTCATGCGCTGCTCGGCGGGGGCGGTATCGATGGCCTCCTGGAACGAGGTGGCCAGTTCGCTGGCGGCGGAGATCGCCTCGTCCCGCCGGCCGATCAGCACGGCGGCGAAGGCGGCGACCGATTCGGGGGTGGGCGATTCGCCGACAGGGCAGGCGGCGATCTGGGCATCGACCGCGTCGAGGGCGCGTTCGACGCGCTGGTGCAGCCCGTCGGCCATCGGACGCAGCGGGGTGATCTGGGCGGCCAGGCGTTCGAGCTGCAGGCGCTTCATGCGCAGGCGCAGGCGGATCGTGTCCCACCAGCCGATGTCGGTGCGGCCGTCCGTGTCGTAGCCGACCCAACTGGTCAGGATGATCGGACGGGGGCTGAGGACCGACCATTCGTGCGGCCAGCGGGCGCGGGCCTCGTTCAGCAGGGTCTCGTTCAGCCGGTCCAGGGCGTTGCGGCCGCGCAGGATGGCGGCCGAGGCCAGGGAAAATTCCTCGTCCAGCGTGGGGGGCGCCGCGCGGCGATGGGTGGGCAGGCAGGGCATGTCCGCCAGATGGCCGTCATCGGTCGAGGCCATCACGGCCAGGGTTTCGTAGACCGGATTGGCCAGGGCGAAGGTCGGGTGGGCGGTGAAGACGGCGGCGAAGCGGCTGCGTTCCACGGTCTTGCGGAAATGGCCGAAATTGGGCGGCGTGCCGTCGGGGCCGCGTTCGCGCGCCACGGTCTGGGCCACGCCGCGCATCCGCGTGGCGATGGCGGAATCGTCCGTGCCCTCGACATAGGCGCGCAGCCGGGCGGCGCGGTCGCGGAAGGCGGCGTCGCGCAGGTGGCGGACGGCCTGTTCCAGCATGTCGGTCGTGACGGTCCCGGCCGTGATCTGCCGGCCGATCCGGCGCGCGAGCGCGATGATGGGATTGCCTGACGACGCGTCCTCGTGATCGGTGACCACCTGCCGCGTGAGGTCGAGCAGCATCTCGGCTGCGTCGCGGGGAGAGATCTCGGTCATGGCGGTAGTCCCAGTCATCCTGAATACGTGGCGTGTCCTGCGGTGGCATCCGGGCGGCATCCGGTCGGCGCACGAGGCGCAAGGTTTCATGTTCGCGCGCCCATCGCAATGTCTGCCGCGGCGACTCGTGCCGAATTTGGGGAACACGCAGTGATTTGTCACGGAACGCAACAGGACCGGAACGGGGGCCTGCGGGTGCTTGGGTTCATGCGGCCGGAATGGTATCGACGGGACGATGAACACGATCCCCGACGCGGACAGGGCGGCCCGGCTGACATTGCGACGCTATCGCCGGGCGGCGACCGGCCTGCTGGTCGCCATGGGGGCGCTGACCGCCGCCGGCTATGCGGCGCC
>NZ_JABXXP010000327.1 GCF_013376155.1 Nguyenibacter vanlangensis | reverse complement strand
CTGGGCATGACGATGGGGCCGATCCGCACCATCGCGCTGCAGGACCAGGGCACGTCCCGCCCGATGCCCATGATGATGATGGCCGCCCGCGCGTCCATGCCCCCCGCCGCCCCGCTCGAGGAGCAGACGGTGACGGCCGCCGCCGCCGCGACGATCATGCTGCGCCCGTAGCACGACCCATGGGCTATCCAATAAAAAAAGCCCGGACTTTCCGTCCGGGCTTTTTTTATTAGGGTCGTCCGGCGCGGGTCAGCGCGGTGAGAGGACCATGATCATCTGGCGGTTTTCCAGCTTGGGCATCTGCTCGACCTTCGCCTGCTCGTCCATTTCCGAGCGGATCCGCTCCAGCACCTTGATGCCCAGGTCCTGGTGGGCCATCTCGCGCCCGCGGAAGCGCAGCGTCACCTTGACCTTGTCGCCCTCGCCGATGAACGAGCGCATGGCGCGCATCTTCACCTGGTAGTCGTTCTCATCGATATTCGGCCGAACCTTGACCTCCTTGATCTCGATGACCTTCTGCTTCTTGCGGGCCTCGTTACGCTTCTTCTGCTGTTCGTATTTGAACTTGCCGTAATCGAGGATCTTGGCCACCGGCGGTTCGGCGTTCGGGCTGATTTCCAGCAAGTCGAGGCCGACGGCATAGGCGCGCGCCAGCGCCTCGCGCGTGGGCATCACCCCCAGCATCTCGCCATCCGCGTCGATCAGACGCACCTGCGGGACACGGATTTCTTCGTTGACGCGTGGGCCCTCGCGGTTAGGCGGAGTGGGCATCGGAGGTCTGGCTATGGTCGGCTCCTGTGTTCTTTTTCGCGTCCGGACAACGCGCATTCCCCACCGATGCCCAGGGGCATGGGGTCGGAACTGCGCGATACACCTCCGGATACGCCGTTATGTGGCGCAAAGCACCTATCCAGATCAAGCATTCTCGTCGCATGAAGGCTGAAGCCAGCCATGCGTCCCGGGCAGAAGAAACGCCCGGCCATACCGCCAGCACATGGGCGCCGCCATCGGCCAGGGGGATGGCCAGGGCTGACGAAATCAGACGGCTGCCTGACGCGCCCGGCGCAAATCGGGGGGCAGGGCTTCCTCCGCCAGGGCATCGACGGCCTCATGCAGGGGGACGACCTGTTGCGCCGCGCCGCCCAGGCGGCGAATGGCCACCGTGCCGTCCTCGGCCTCCTTGCGGCCGACGACCAAGATGATCGGCACGCGCGCCAAGCTGTGCTCGCGGATCTTGGCGTTGATCTTCTCGTTGCGGATGTCGGTTTCGACCGCCAGCCCCGCCTGCTTCAGCGCGTGGGTCACCTGTTCGGCATAGGGGGCGGCGTCGGTGACGATCGACGCCACCACCACCTGGACCGGCGCCAGCCACAGCGGGAAGCGGCCGGCATGCTGTTCGATCAGGATGCCCAGGAACCGTTCGAACGACCCGAGGATCGCGCGGTGCAGCATGACGGGCCGGTGGCGGGCGCTGTCCTCGCCGATATAGGACGCGTCCAGCCGCTCCGGCAGCACGTAATCCACCTGCAGCGTGCCGCACTGCCAGTCGCGGCCGATGGCGTCGCGCAGGACGAATTCCAGCTTGGGGCCGTAGAACGCGCCCTCGCCCGGATTGCGCTCGTAATCGATCCCGGCCAGGCGGCAGGCTTCGACCAGGGCGGCCTCGGCGCGGTCCCAGCTTTCCTCGGTGCCTGCGCGCTGCTCGGGCCGGTCGGCGAACTTCACCCGGAAGCTCTCGAAGCCCAGATCGGCATAGACTTCGGCCAGCATCCGTACGAAACGCGCGGTCTCGGGCGCGATCTGCGCCTCGGTGCAGAAGATGTGCCCATCATCCTGGGTAAAGGAGCGCACGCGCATGATGCCGTGCAGCGCGCCCGAGGGCTCGTAACGGTGGCAGGCGCCGAATTCGGCCATGCGCAGCGGCAGCTCGCGATAGGAACGCAGGCCGTGGCGGAAGATCTGCACATGGCAGGGGCAGTTCATCGGCTTGAGGGCGAGGGTCTTGTCCTCGTCCTCGACCGTCGCGATGAACATGTGCTCGCGATATTTGTCCCAATGGCCCGAGGCCTCCCACAACGCGCGGTCGACCAGTTGCGGCGTGCGCACTTCCTCATATCCCTCGCGGGTCTGGGCGCGGCGCATATAATCCTGCAAGGCCGTATAGAGGCGCCAGCCCTTGGCATGCCAGAAGATCGAGCCCACCGCCTCTTCCTGGATATGGAACAGGTCCATCTCGCGCCCGATGCGGCGATGGTCGCGGCGCTCGGCTTCCTCGATCTGGTGCAGGTAGGCGTCCAGTTCCTTCTGGTCGCGCCAGGCGGTGCCGTAGATGCGCGTCAGCATCGGGTTGCGGTGATCGCCGCGCCAATAGGCGCCCGCGACCTTCATCAGGCGGAAGGCCGTGCCGACATCGCCGGTGCCGCGCAGATGCGGACCACGGCACAGATCCAGCCATTCGCCCTGGCGGTAGATCGAGATCGGCTCGCTTTCGGGCAGGTCGCGAATCAGCTCGGCCTTGAAGCGCTCCCCCCTGGCCTCGAAGAAGCGGATGGCCTCGTCGCGGGGCCAGACCTCGCGCACGAAGGGCGCGTTGGCAGCCACGATCTCGCGCATGCGTGCTTCGATCGCGGGGAAATCCTCGGGGGTGAAAGGCTCGTTGCGATAGAAATCGTAATAGAAGCCGTTCTCGATCGACGGACCGATGGTCACCTGCGTGCCCGGCCACAGCGACTGCACGGCCTCGGCCAGCACATGGGCGGTGTCGTGGCGGATCATCTCCAGCGCCGCCTCGTCCTTGCGCGTGATGAAGCGCACCGCGGCATCGTCGGCGATTTCGCGCGACAGGTCGACCAGCCTGCCGTCCAGCTCCATCGCCAGGGCGGCGCGGGCCAGCCCGGGACCGATGGCCGCCGCCACCGTAGTGCCCGTCACCGGACCGTCAAAGCGGCGAACGGATCCGTCAGGCAGGGTGATGGCAGGCATGGTGTCGATGCTCCGGACTGGAAAGTCGTGCGTGAAGGGAAGTCGCTGTAATGGCGTCAGCCGAGCGACGCCGCAACCCTATCCACACTCAGAGTGGCCAGATCGTCAACGCGGATGACCCGCACCTGCCCCGGCACGCGGCCCAGCGGCGCGGTCAGGGACGGGTCGCTGTCGCGGGAAAACAGCACGGTCGCGGGGCAGCCCATCGCGGCGGCCAGGTGCATGGGGCCGGTATCATTGCCGACCGCCAGCGCGGCC
>NZ_JABXXP010000326.1 GCF_013376155.1 Nguyenibacter vanlangensis | reverse complement strand
CGGCGGCCCCGGCGATGGTCATGGCGGCGGAGAGGGCGGCGCGGCGGGTGAGCGTCATGAACGGGGCATCGATCGTAGGTGTCGCGTGCGTGTCGGGCCATTGGAGGGGGACATGAGATCGTGTTCCCCGGCCATTTTGAAGCATCAAATAACGTGCCGGGTGCTGCTTTTTTGCGCGCGCGGAACGTTGCGGCCGGCATGGCCCGAACCGGGCTTGACCGGCGGGCGCGGGCGGCATGCTATGACGGAAACGCAATGACTGTTCCGAGGGCCGGCAATGCAGGATGGTTCGTTCATGCCTGATTCGTTCACCCTGGCCTCGCGTCTGGCCAAGCTGGCGATGGTCGCGTCGCTGGCGGCGTTCGGGCTGCTGGTCGCCTTCAACAACCTGACCGATTACCGGTCGAACTTCCTGTTCGTGCGACACGTGCTGAGCATGGACACGACCTTTCCGGGCAATGCGCTGACCTGGCGCGCGATTCACGCGCGCTGGGCGTGGCATGGGTTCTATCTGCTGATCATCCTGGGGGAAGCGGCGACCGGGATGCTGTTCCTGATGGCGGCGGGGGCGATGCTGCGCGCGCTGCGGGCGGACCGCGCGGCATTCCGCCGGGCGGCGCGGCTGGTGCCGCTGGGCACCGCGCTGGGATTCCTGATCTGGTTCTTCGGCTTTTCGGTCGTGGGGGCGGAATGGTTCGCGATGTGGCAGTCCCGTGACTGGAACGGCCAGCAGCCGGCCTTTCGCTTCTTCCTGACGATGCTGGGGGTGTGCATCTATGTCAGCCTGCCCGAGGACGGGTGACGGGTCACAGGGTCCGTTCGATGACGGCGCCGATCTTCTCGGCCATCAGGCTGACCAGCGGATTGACGTGGTTGAGGCGGGCGATCACGCTGAGGGTCTGCGGCCAGGTGCCGGCATGGCGCAGGGGGACGAGGGCGAGTTCGCCGCGCTCGCGTTCCTCAATGATGTCGAAGGGGGTCAGGAAGGTGATGGAATCCCCGGCGCGGGCCAGGCGGCGCAGGACCTCGACGGAGTTGCTTTCGACCCGTGCGACCAGGGAGGCGCCGCTGCGCGCGCACAGCGCGTCGAGATGCGGGCGGATCGAGGTCGTGGGGTCGGCCACCACCAGCGGATAGGCCAGGCAATCGGCGATCGACAGGCTTTCGCGCCGCGCCAGGGGGTGGTCGGCGCGCATGACGGCGCCGAGATGGGCGGTCCGGGCCACCAGGACGGTCGATCCGGCCTCTCGCGGGAGGTCGAAGCCCACGCCCAGGTCGGCCTCGCCGTCGCGCACGGCGGCCAGCAGTTCGGTGCGGCCATGGACCCGCAGGGCGACGCGCACATTGGCGTGCGAGACCTGAAAATCGGCCAGCACCTGGGGCATGATGTTGGCGGCCGGGCCGCTCATGACCGCCAGCACGATCTCGCCGCGATGCAGGCCCTTCATTTCCTCGATCAGGGCGCGGGTGCGGTCCATGTCCTTGAGCGTCTGGCGGACATGGGCGATCATCAGTTCGCCCGCCGCGGTCAGGACCAGCTTGCGCGGCAGGCGCTGGAACAATTTGGTCCCGAGCTGGCGCTCCAGCTCGATGATCTGGCGGTTGATCGCCGAGGAGGCGACGTTGAGGCGCTCGCCGGCCTTGCGGATCGAGCCCAGCCGCGCCACGACGTCCAGATAGACCAGCATCCGCCCGTGCAGCATGCGCGACGCCCCCCCCTTTTCACTTGCCCGCAACTGGTGGGGCGCCGGGGCGCCGCGGTCAAGATCCGTGCTGCCTTTCAGGCAGCGCCGCGCGCGTGAAATGTCTCTTTCCATTCCCGGAACGGGGACGTTACGCTGCCCGTCCGTTGCAATCATGAGACGGTGCCTGATGCCTGACCGCGCCATCGGACGACGCGCCGCCCTGCTGGGCATGACGATGACGGGCGTGGGTGCCCGCGCCCTGGGTGCCCATGCCTCGGATGCCCATGCCTCGGATACCAGCGCGCCCGGGCGCCTGACGCTGGTGACCAACTGGTATGCCCAGCCCGAGCTGGGCGGGTTCTATCAGGCGCAGGAAAGCGGCCTGTATCGCGCGGCCGGGCTGGATGTGACGATCCGGTCGGGCGGGCCGCAGGTCAATGCCATGCAGTTGCTGCTGGCCGGCGCGTGCGACGTGATCGTGGGCCAGCCGGACGCGGCCATGGTGGCGGCGCTGCGCGGCATTCCGGTGGTGACGATCGGCGCCTGTTTCCAGAAATGCATGACCGGGTTCCTGACCCATCCGGATATCGGCGGCCTGTCGGACCTGAAGGGGCACCCGCTGCTGATCAGCACCGAGGGGCGGTCGACCTATTGGCCGTGGCTGAAGCGGACCTATGGTTTCACGGACGCGCAGGCGGGGGTCTATACCTACAACCTGCAGCCGTTCGTCCATGATCCGGCGCTGGCGATCCAGTCCTTTCTGTCCTCGGAGCCCTATGCGGTGCGGCAGATGGGGGTGGCGTTCAAATATTTCCTGTTCGCGGATGCGGGTTATCCGACCTATACCAACGCGCTGCTGGTCTCGCGCCGGACATTGGAGACGCGGGCGGATGCGTTGCGGCGGTTTCTGGCCGCCAGCGCGCGGGGCTGGCTGGATTACCTGTATCATGACCCCGCCGCCGGCGATGTCGCCATATTGCGCGACAATCCGGCCAATACGGCCGACCACATGGCCTGGTCGCGCCGGACGCTGCGCGACGTCCATGCGATGGGCGCCCCGGGGCAGGTGCTGCTGGGCATGAGTGCGGCGCGGTGGGCGCGGATCCACGAGGTGGTGGCGCTGTCCGGAGGGACGGCCGATGGGGCGGCGTGGCGCGATGCCTATACGACGGCGCTGTCGGACGCGCTGACCGACACGGTGCCGGCGTGAACGCGATGCCGGGCCCCGGGCCGCATGCGGCAGATGTCGCGACGCCGGTGGTCAGCCTGCGCGGGGTGGAGAAGGTCTTTGCCAACGGGGTGCGGGGGCTGGCGCCGCTGGACCTGGAGATCCGTCCCGGCGAGCTGGTCAGCCTGATCGGGCCGTCGGGCTGCGGCAAGAGCACGCTGCTGAAGCTGGTGGCCAACCTGCATGCGCCCACGGAAGGGCAGGTCGCGTGGTGGGGCGGGGATTTCCGCGCGGTGGGGACGGACGGACGGCGGCTGGCCTTCGTCTTCCAGGACCCGACATTGATGCCCTGGGCCAATGTGGCGACCAATGTGCGCCTGCCGCTGGACCTGGACGGCGTG
>NZ_JABXXP010000325.1 GCF_013376155.1 Nguyenibacter vanlangensis | reverse complement strand
AAATTGGCCGGCAGCCCCATCGCCATGCCCGACCCGCCGGTCACCAGCGCATGGTCGGCGCACGCCTCGCCCAACACCATCAGGTCGCCATCGTCCAGCGCATCGGCGATCGCCAGGCCCATGCCCTCGGCCCGCAATTCCGCCATGCGCATGCGGACCGCCTCGCTCCCCCGTGCCACGGCCCGATGGGCGACCAGCCCCACCGGCAGGTTCGTCTGGGTCCGCAACACCCGCACCAGGTTCGGATCGCGCATGGGCGTCAGCGGATGGTTGCGCATTCCGCTCTCGCTCAGCAGCACGCCGTCCACGAACAGATATCCCTGGCAGACCACGCGCCCATTGGCCGGAAAGGCCGGGCACGCCACGGCGAAGGGCGCCCCCAGCGCCTCCAGCAGGGCCTGCGCCACCGGGCCGATATTCCCCTCCGGCGTCGAATCGAAGGTCGAGCAATATTTGAAGAAGATCTGTCGGCATCCCATGTTCCGCAGCCACGTCAGGGCATCCAGCGACTGCGCGACGGCCTGTTCGGCGGGAATGGTGCGGGTCTTCAACGCAACCACGACGGCATCGGCGGCGCTGTCGGCCGGCATCGCCCCATCCTGCACGCCGATCGTCTGGACCGTGCGCATCCCGCCCGCGACCAGCGTGCTGGCCAGGTCGGTCGCTCCGGTGAAATCATCGGCGATGCAGCCCAGCAGAGGTCCGCGTATCCGTGTCATGAATGTGACCCTTCTCCGACAATGGTGACCGACGGCATGTGATTCCGGAAAGATCATGATGACGGCTGAATCGTTCGCCGCTCCGGGGCGGCGAACGATCCACGGAAAGCCCGCCCGGTCAGCCGTCACGCCCCCGACAGGCATGGCCGGGCAGGGGGCGGAACCCTGGTCGTCGGCGATGAACCATGGGCGCGCCCCGACTCCCCACAGCCGATGAGTGCGATTATCTTTGCGATTGTCTTCATAGTGGTGCGTCCCCGCTTCCATGACGGTGCAGCCATTCTTTTTCTTCCGCAGATCCGATCCGATCGGATATACGATATGCAGGGACCGTCGCCGACGGCCCAGGGAGATGTCAAGACATGTTTGCGAGACCGCCGCGACGCGGCCCTTCACCCGTCGCCTCCGAACCGGACATCGCCGCACCAACGCCATCTTCGGCTGACCTGTCTTCGGCTAATCTGCCTGCGGCCGACCAGTCTTCCGTCCGCCCCTTGGCCCGGCCGGTCCGGCTGGCCGGCGAGGTGTACGAGATCCTGCTCAAACGTCTGATGGCCCTCGATATCGAGCCGGGAGACCGAATCGGCGTCGATGCGCTGGTGCGCGAACTCGAAGTCTCGCAAACCCCGATCCGCGAGGCCCTCAGCCGCCTGGAAACCCAGGGCCTGGTCGTGAAAGTGCATCTGTCGGGCTACCGCGCGGCCCCGCAACTGACCCGCAAGCAGTTCGCCGACCTCTCCGAATTGCGCCTGCTGCTCGAACCCGCCGCCGCCGCCAAGGCGACCCTGCTGATGTCCGACGCCGAACGTGATGCGATCGGCGCGATTGCCGACGGCATGGGCCGGCGTTTCAGCACCGACACCCAGGTGGCGTATAACCGCTTCGCCGAGGAAGACACTCGCTTCCACGCCGCCATCGCGAAGGCCAGCCGAAATGAGCTGTTCCATGACATCCTCGTGCGCCAGGCCGTGCATGTCCGGCTGTTTCGCCTGCGGCTCTTCTCCCAGGTCACGACCGACGCCCTTGTCGAACACGCCCGGATCATGGAAGCCTTCCACGCCCGCGATCCCGACGCCGTCGCGGCAGCCATGCGCACCCACCTGGAAAACGCCTATGCTCGCTTCGCCGTGATCTACGACAGCTAATATCTCGGACCTGAAATGTGTCTCGAACCTGAAATCCTTTTTGATTCAGGTCCATAGTGGATACCGTACACCGAGCCACGAGGCACCGAGACAGATGCATCAGCTTCTGACGCGACTGAAATTCCGCCATCTGACGCTGGTCCTCACGCTGGAGGAAAGCGGCAACCTCCACCGCACCGCCGAACTTCTGAACATGTCGCAGCCCACGGCGACGAAGCTGCTGCAGGAAGTCGAACACACACTGGGCGTATCGCTGTTCGAGCGCCTGCCCAAAGGCATGGTACCGACGTCGTTCGGCTCGCTGGTGGCGCGCCACGCCCGCCTGATGCTCAACGACATCGGACGCCTCCGGCAGGACATCGACGAATTGCGGACCGGCATTTCCGGCGTGGTCCGGATCGGCTCGATCGTCACAGCGCTGCCCGATCTCGTCGCGCCGGCCATCGGTCGCATCGTCGAGGACCATCCCCACATCTCCATCTCGCTGGCGACCGATAGCAGTGACGTCCTGCTGGTGGACCTGCAGAACGGCCGGCTCGACCTGATGGTCGGCCGGCCGGTCAGCCTCATCCAGAACGAGGATCTCGACATCGAACCACTGGGCGACGAGGATCTGCGGATCGTCGTCCGTCCGGGCCACCCGCTGCTGGCGCGCCCCGGCCTGACGCTGCGCGACCTGGCCGGCGAACGCTGGTTGCTGCAACCGTCCACCAGCCCGATGCGGCGCGCGATCGAGGCAGCCTTCACGGTCGAACGTCTGCCTTTTCCCCCGCCTCCGGTCGAATCCGCGTCGGTCACCGCCACGATCTTCATGCTCGTGGAAACGACCCTCGTCGCGGTGCTGCCGCACAAGATCAGCGCCTTCTTCGTCCGTCATGGCGCCATCGCGGAACTGCCGGTCCGACTGCCGCCGATCCTGCGCCCCTACGCGATGGTGACGCTGCGCAATCGTCCAACGGGCAATGCGCTGATGCGGGTCAAGGCGCTTCTGCGCGCCGGGACGGCCGCGGAAATGCTCGGCGACTGAACCTCCCGGGCAAGGAAAACCCCTCCCGGGTTGCAACCATCAATCGCAACGCCGGCGCCGCAATATTCGCGGGCGGCATCGGTTCGAGGGATCGGATTTCGTAATCGGTCTCTCTCAAAACGCGATTTGCAATCGCCCGCATGTCCCGAACAGGATGCGTGCAAGACCAACGACAATGCCTGCGGACAAGAACGGCCCATAAGGGTTCGCCCCCAATGGTTCGCCCGAAATCCGACAGGTAGGGGAAGCATCACATGCATGTTCTGATACTTGGCGCCGCCGGCATGATCGGGCGCAAGCTGGCCGAAGCACTCGCCCGTCACCCCCGGATCGGCGCGCGGCCGATCGCCCGCCTGACCCTGGCCGACGTC
>NZ_JABXXP010000324.1 GCF_013376155.1 Nguyenibacter vanlangensis | reverse complement strand
CGCGCGGGCCGGGGCATGGCCGGACCGGCTGCTGATGGCGGCGACCCTGGTCGGGTCCTCGCTCGCCGGCTTCTGGGTCGCCCTTCTGGGAATGGAACTGTTCGCCGTCCGCCTGCACTGGCTGCCGCTGATGGGGGCGGGGGACTGGCGGCACTACGTCCTGCCTGCATCCGTCCTGGCGCTGTTGCCGACCGCGCTGATCCTGCGCATGACCCGCGCCGGCCTGTGCGAGATCCTGGACCAGGATTATATCCGCACCGCCCGCGCCAAGGGGCTGCCGCCCTGGCGGATCATGACGCGTCATGCCCTGCGCAACGCCATGGTCCCGGTGGTCACGGTGGCGGGGCTGAACCTGGGCGGCCTGATCAGCGGCGCCGTCGTGACCGAGACCGTGTTCGACTGGCCGGGGATCGGCCGCCTGCTGGTCGATGCCGTGCGTTATCGCGACTATCCGGTGATCCAGGGCGTAACCCTGCTTTCGGTCCTGGGGGTGCTCGTCATCAATCTGCTGGCCGAACTGGCGATCATGCGGCTCGATCCCCGCCAGCGCGGGCACTGACATGGGGACGGCCAGGTGGAAACGGTAGAAATGTACGCGCAGCGTGCCCGAGACATGACGTTCCCGCGCCTCAGCCCGGAACTGATCCTGGGCGTGCTGCTGTGCGGCGGCGGGCTGCTTGCCGCCCTGTTCGGGCCCATGCTGCTGGGCGGCGATCCGGCGGCGCAGGACCTCTATCACGTGCTGCAGGCGCCCTCGCTCGCCCACCCCTGCGGGACGGATGCGTTCGGCCGCGACATCCTGCTGCGCCTGGTCCACGGGCTGCGCCTGACGATCCTGGAGATCCTGGTCAGCCTGGCGGTGGCCGCCGGCATCGGCATCCCGCTGGGGCTGGCGGCGGGCATGGCGCCTGCCTGGCTGGACGGGGCGATCATGACGATCTCGGACGTGCTGTTCGCCTTTCCGGGCCTGATCCTGGCGCTGCTCGTCGTCAGCCTTCTCGGCCCGGGGCTGTTCCATGCGCTGCTGGCCATCGCGGCGTTTTCCGTGCCTGCCTATGTGCGCCTGGCGCGCAACCTGACGGCCAGCCTGCGCCACGCCACCTGGGTCGAGGCGCTGCGGGTCCTGGGGGCCAGCCGGACGCGGATCGTCCTCCGCCATATCCTGCCCAATGCCGCCGGGCCGCTGCTGGTGCAGGCGACACTCAGTTCCGGCACGGTCGTGCTGGCCGCCGCCAGCCTGTCCTTCCTTGGCCTGGGCGCGCAGCCGCCAATGCCCGAATGGGGCACGATGATGAGCGACGGGCGCAATGCGCTCGGCGCCGCCTTCTGGCCCTGCCTCTTTCCCGGCCTGGCGATCGCCCTGAGCGTCATCGGGCTCAACTGCCTAGGCGACGGGCTGCGGGACGGGCTGGGAGAACGAAGCGGCCCGTCGTGAATGCCTTCCTGGCCACGCTGGAAAACATCGCGCCCGCCCTGCGGGGCTGGACAGCCGCGCGATCATCGCCGCGTGGCACGGCGGCGATCCGGTCGCGCAGTGGACGATCACGGGCGCGGCCGCACGACCGAGCCCGCCTGTCGCGCTACCGCGATTCGCTTTACCGCGATTCGGGCGGCGGCATCGCCAGGAAATCCTGCCATGGCGCGTAATGCGGCGGCAGCACGACCGACAATTCGCTCAGCGCCAGGAACACGGCGACGATGGCCAGCACCAGCAGCACGGCCCGCCAGGCGCCCAGGGCCAGCCCGACCCGGGCGACGAACCAGGTCAGCCACAGATTATAGACGATGACGACGCCGTTCAGGATCACTCCGGCGCCGATCGCCCCGATACCGCGCGGCAGGGCCATACCCAGGACGGTGCCCAGGACTGCAACGGTGCCCAGCATGATGAACAGCACCAGCCAGTCGCACCACAGGGCGGCGGTGATATAGCGCGGCCACAGGGCCTGCCGCCCCCATAGCTGGGCCAGTTGATGGGTGACCAGCGTGGGGGCCAGTACCAGGCACAGCGACAGCAGGATCTTGGTGCCGTTGATCGCGGTCGGGGCATGGGCGAGCGTCAGCAGGCTGCCAACCAGCCACAGCGCCACGCGCGGCGCCAGCGCGGTCAGGACCGAATCGGCAGTCGCGCCGAAGCAGTTCATGCCGTCGCGCCGCCCCCGTCCCAGCAGCGCCATGCCGCGGAAAATCGCGCCGGGACTGCCGGGCAGCGGCCCCTGCTTCACCCCGCGTCCCTGCATCATCCCACCAACCTTTCCAGAAACGCGGCATAGATGTCCGTCAGCGCCAGCAGGTCGCTCACGGGCACATGCTCGTCCACCTTGTGCATGCTGGCCCCGACCAGGCCGAATTCCGCCACCGGGCAATAGCGGCTGATGAACCGGGCATCGGACGTGCCGCCACCCGTGTCCAGGCGCGGGGTTCGCCCCGTCGCGCCGCGGATCGCCGCCACCAGCACGTCCAGTTCGGGCGTCGGCTCCGTGCGGAAGGCCTCGCCGCTGATCCGCACGTGCAATTCGGCGGCCGGCGCGTGGGCCGTGACGATACCGGCGATCCAGTCCGCGAGGCCCTGGCCGGTATGCAGGTCGTTGAAGCGGATATTCAGCCGCGCCTCGGCCCGGCCGGGAATGACGTTGGTGGCGTCGTTGCCGACATCGACACTGGTCACCTGCAGGCTGGACGGCTCGAACCAGTCCGTGCCCTCGTCCAGCGGCCGCGCCGTCAGCGCGGACAGGATCGCCAGCAGCCGGTGCACCGGATTGTCGGCACGGTGCGGATAGGCGACGTGGCCCTGGATGCCCGGCACCACGATCCGCGCGTTCAGGCTGCCGCGCCGCCCGATCTTGATGACGTCACCCAGCCGTTCCGGATTGGTCGGTTCGCCCACCAGGCAGAAATCGGGGATCTGGCCGGAATCCTTCATCCACTCCAGCACCTTCACGGTGCCGAACGCGGCCGCCCCTTCCTCGTCGCCGGTAATCAGCAGGCTGACGGACCCCGAAAGGGGCCGGCCGGAGGCCAGAACCCGTTCCACGGCCCCCACGAACGCGGCGATCCCGCCCTTCATGTCACAGGCCCCGCGGCCATAGAGCATGCCGCCGCGCAATTCCGCCGCGAACGGATCGCAGCTCCAGCCCGCCTGGCCGGGCGGCACGACGTCGGTATGTCCGGCGAAGCAGAGATGCGGCGCCCCCTGCCCCAGCCGGGCGAACAGGTTGGGGGTGCGCTGGGCGCCGTCGCCGAAGGGCAAATCCACGACCGTGAAGCCCAGGC
>NZ_JABXXP010000323.1 GCF_013376155.1 Nguyenibacter vanlangensis | reverse complement strand
GGGGCGGGGCCAGGACCAGGCTGCCCTGGCGCGCCACGCCGGGCACATGGGCGGCCCACCAATCAATCGATTCGTGCGCGTCGCGGGTAACCTCGGGCGGGGCGGATTCGGCCTCGCACCAGGGGGCGAGCATGCCGCCCGCCATCCACGACGCGCCGGATCCGACTCGCGGACCGGTCTCGGACAGGGTCACGGACGCGCCGCGTTCGGCCAGAGTCACCGCACTGGTCAGGCCCGCCACCCCGCCGCCACGAACCAGAACCCGCAATCCCCTGCCGGATTCGCCCTGTTCCATGTCCGATGCTCCTTTCCCGCCGCCCATCCCTGCCCATCCTTGATAGAGATAGATGGTGCTAGTGTCCCGATTCCGAAATTCGCAAGCGAATTTCGGAATCGAAAAGACACTAGAATCAATATTTTAGTGGCCTGCTGATCCGAGAAATTCTCATAAGAATTTCTCGGGCAGGACACTAGCGGAGGAAACATCCTGGCGCCGTGCCTGACAACACCCGGCGGATTATTCGACGGTGACGGATTTGGCCAGGTTGCGGGGCTGGTCGACATCCGTGCCCTTCAGCAGCGCGACCTCGTAGGCCAGCATCTGGACCGGAATGGTCTGAAGGATCGGTGCGGTGAATTCATCGACCGTCGGCACCGCGACCACGATTTCCGCCAGGCCGCGCAGGCGCTCGGCGCCCCGGGTGTCGGTGAAGACCAGCAGCCGGCCGCCGCGGGCGCGCGCCTCCTGCAGGTTCGAGACCGTCTTCTCGAACAGCCGGCCCGAGGGGACGGAGGCGACGACGGGCACCGTCCGGTCGATCAGCGAGATCGGGCCGTGCTTCATCTCGCCTGCCGCATAGGCCTCGGCATGGATATAGGAGACTTCCTTCAGCTTCAGCGCGCCTTCCAGGGCCACCGGGAAGCACGCGCCGCGGCCGAGATACAGCACGTCGCGCGCGCCGGCGATGACCGCCGCCATCTCGCGGATCGCCGGGGCGAGGTCGAAGATTTCGCCTGCGCGGCCGGGCAGGTCGAGCAGCGACCCGACCAGCGCCTCCTCCCCCTCGGCCGACAGCGTGTCGCGGGCGCGGCCCACGGCGATCGACAGGCAGGCCAGCACCGATAATTGGGCGGTGAAGGCCTTGGTGCTGGCCACCGAGATTTCCGGGCCGGCCACGGTGCCCAGCACGGCGTCGCTTTCGCGGGCGATCGTGCTCTGTTCAACATTGAGGACCGACAGGATGTGCTGGCCGCGCGCGCGCATGCCGCGCAGGGCGGCCAGCGTGTCGGCGGTTTCGCCCGATTGCGAGATCAGCAGTCCCAGCCCGCCCGGCGTCAGCGGCGGATCGCGGTAGCGCATCTCGCTGGCCACATCGATGTCGACGGGGATCTGCGCGATGCGTTCCAGCCAGTAGCGGCCGATCATCCCGGCATAGAAGGCCGAGCCGCAGGCGGTGACCACGGCGCGGGGCACCCGGGCCAGGTCGAAAGGCAGGCCGGGCAGCCTCACGCGGCGGGTCGCCGGATCGATCAGGCGCTGCAGGGTCTGGCCGATGACGACCGGATGCTCGTGCAGTTCCTTTTCCATATAGTGGCGATAGCCGTCCTTGCCGACCGAACCCGCGATCAGCGCCGTGGTGCGCGCCACGCGTTCGACCCGCTCGCCCGTCGCGTCGAAGAATTCGGCGCCGCCGCGCGTGACCACCACCCAGTCGCCGTCATCCAGATAGGCGATGCGCCGGGTCAGGGGCGCCAGGGCCAGGCTGTCCGAGCCGAGGAACATTTCCTGCTCGCCGAACCCCACGGCCAGCGGGGCGCCGTGCCGCGCCCCGATGACCAGCCCGTCATGACCGGCGAACAGCATGGCCAGGGCATAGGCGCCTTCGAGCCGGCCGAGCGCGGCGAAGGCGGCGTCACGCGGCGAAAGCCCGCGCGCCAGGTGGAAATCGACCAGTTGGGCGATGGTTTCGCTGTCCGTTTCGGTCGAAAAGACATGACCGGCCGCTTCCAGTTCACGCCGCAGGGCCTCGAAATTCTCGATGATGCCGTTATGCACCACGGAAACGCGCCCGGTGCCGTGCGGGTGGGCGTTGTTTTCGGTCGGCGCGCCATGGGTCGCCCAGCGCGTATGGCCGATGCCGGTGACGCCGGCCAGCGGTTCGCGGGCCAGCAATGCGGCCAGGTGATCCAGCTTGCCCGCCGCGCGGCGGCGTTCGATCCGCCCATCGACCAGGGTCGCGATCCCGGCGGAATCGTAGCCGCGATATTCCAGCCGACGCAGCGCGTCGAAAATGACCGGGGCAGCCTGGCTGCTGCCGACGACGCCGACGATCCCGCACATCAGCCCTGCTCCTTCTTCTTTTTGTCCAGGGCCGCGCGCAGGGTGGCGGCGCGCCCCTCTTTATTGGCCTGGCGCGCCCGGCCGATGCCCATGGCGTCGGCGGGCACGTCCTGGGTGATCACGCTGCCGGCGGCGATCAGCGCGCCGTCGCCGATCGTGACCGGCGCGACCAGGATGGCGTCGGACCCGATGAAGCAGCCGGCGCCGATCGTGGTCCGGTGCTTGAAGACGCCGTCATAATTGCAGGTGACGGTGCCGGCCCCGACATTGGTGCCCGCGCCGATCGCGGCATCGCCCAGATAAGTCAGATGATTGGCCTTGGCCCCGGCCCCAAGGGAAGCGGCCTTGATCTCGACGAAATTACCGACATGGGCCCCGGTTCCGATCTCGGCGCCCGGGCGCAGGCGCGCATAGGGGCCGATCACGGCGTCCGGTTCGACCACGCAGCCTTCGAGATGGCTGAAGGCACGGATTTCCACCCCGCGCCGCACCGTCACGCCGGGACCGAAGACCACATGGGGCTGGACCACTACGTCGGGTTCCAGCACCGTGTCGGCGGCCAGGAACACCGTGTCGGGCGCCACCAGGGTAACGCCGGCCGCCATCGCCGCATGGCGCAGGCGGCGCTGCACGCTGGCTTCGGCCAGGGCCAGTTCGGCGCGGGAATTGATGCCGCGCAATTCGTCCTCGGGCGCCACGACGGCGCGGACCTGCCGCCCGTCGGCGACGGCCATCGCGACGACGTCGCCCAGATAATATTCGCCCTTCGCATTGTCGTTGCGCACGGCGCGCAGCCACCCCCGGAATGTGTCGGCCCCCGCGCAGAGCACGCCGGCGTTGCACAAGGTGATCGCCCGCTCGGCGTCGGAGGCGTCGGCCCATTCGACGATGCGCTGCACCAGGCCGCCATCGGTCCCGTCGTCGGTGACGACGCGGCCATAGCGGCT
>NZ_JABXXP010000322.1 GCF_013376155.1 Nguyenibacter vanlangensis | reverse complement strand
CCCTGGCCGTCGGTGCCCACGAAATCCGTGTCGCAGAACCGGCAGACTGCCCGCGCGCGATCGGCCTCGCGCCCCGACCAGAGATTGCATCCGGCGAAGCGGCAGAACACGGCGGCACGGCCCGCCTGCGCGCCCTCTCCCTGGAGAGTCGCGAACATCTCCTTGATGGCATACGACATGGCGGTGATTTCGGGCACCGCGCCCGTCCGCGCAAGTCCTAAATGCCCGCGCGGCATGCCGCACGGGCCGGATGGGCGGAATTCAGCCCTGGATTTCGCCCTGGGTGATGCTGGTATGCATCCCCAGCCGGGCCAGCAGGCGGGCGTCGCGGCTGGCTTCGGGGTTGGGGGTGGTCAGCAGCTTCTCGCCATAGAAGATCGAGTTCGCCCCGGCCAGGAAGCACAGGGTCTGGGCTTCGTCCGTCATGTCCTCGCGCCCGGCGGCAAGGCGGACCCGGCTGGCGGGCATGGTGATGCGGGCCGCGGCGATGATGCGGACAAAATCGATCGGGTCGACCGCCTCGGCCTGGGCCAGCGGCGTGCCGGCGACGCGGACCAGCAGGTTGATGGGCACGCTTTCGGGGTGTTTCGGCAGGCTGGCCAGGCTGGCGATCAGCCCGGCGCGATCCGTCTCGTCCTCGCCCATACCCACGATGCCGCCGCAGCAGACATTGATCCCGGCGTCGCGCACATGCGACAGCGTGTCCAGCCGGTCCTGGTAGGTGCGGGTGGTGATGATCGCCCCGTAATGCTCGGGCGAGGTGTCCAGGTTGTGATTGTAGTAGTCCAGCCCGGCATCGCGCAGGCGACGGGCCTGGCGATCGTCCAGCATGCCCAGGGTCACGCAGGTTTCCATGCCCAGCGCCTTGACGCCCTCGACCATCGCGCAGACCGTCTCGAGGTCGTGGTCCTTGGGCGAGCGCCACGCGGCGCCCATGCAGAAGCGCGCGGCCCCGGCGTCGCGCGCCGCGCGGGCTTCCTTCAGCACCGATTCGACCGCCATCAGGCGGGTGGCCTTCACGCCGTCCTCGTGCTTCGCGCTCTGCGGGCAATAGGCGCAATCCTCGGGACAGCCGCCGGTCTTGATCGACAGCAGGGTCGAGATCTGTACCTCGGTGGAATCGAAGCGCGCCCGGTGCACGCTCTGCGCCCGGAACATCAGTTCGGGGAAGGGCAGGGCGATCAGCGCCGCCACCTCGTCACGCGTCCAGTCGGTGCGCACGGGCGGCAGGGGCGAGGGAGCGTGATACGGCGATGTGGCCGTGATGACACCATCGGGCATCGGGCGGGTTCCTGGTATTCGTGACGTCGGTAGCGAGTCACGCTGTGCCACAGAAGCGGGGAGACTGTCACCCGTCCCGACCCCTTCAGGCCCCCTTCGAGCCCCGTCGGGATCGGGCGGGGCGTTCAGCGGGACGCCAGGATGCCGGCCAGGGTCCGGCCCAGCAGGGCCGGGCTGGGGGCGATGTGGATTCCCGCTTCCCGCATCGCGTCGATCTTGGCCGCCGCCGTTTCGTGCCCTCCGGTGATGACCGCGCCGGCATGGCCCATCCGCCGCCCGGGCGGGGCGGTGGCGCCGGCGATGAAGCCGACGACGGGTTTTTTGGTGCCGCTGGCGCGGATCAGGTGGGCGGCTTCGATTTCGGACGTGCCGCCGATCTCGCCGATCATGATGATCGAATCCGTATCCGGATCCTCGATGAAGCGGGTCAGGACATCGGTGAAATCCAGCCCCTTGACCGGGTCGCCGCCGATTCCCACGCAGGTGCTCTGTCCCAGCCCGGTTTCGGTCGTCTGGGCCACGGCCTCGTATGTCAGGGTGCCCGAGCGCGAGACGATTCCCACATGGCCGCGCCGGTGGATCGCGCCGGGCATGATCCCGATCTTGCATTCATCCGGCGTGATGATGCCCGGGCAGTTGGGGCCGATCAGCAGGCTGTTCGAGCGGACCAGCACCTGATGCACGCGCACCATGTCCAGCACCGGAATCCCCTCGGTGATGCAGACGATCAGCGGGATTTCGGCGGCGATCGCCTCCAGGATCGCGTCGGCGGCGCCGGCGGGCGGCACATAGATCACGCTGGCGTCGGCCCCGGTGGCCGCCCGGGCCTCGAGGACCGTGTCGAAGACCGGCAGGTCCAGATGGGTGCCGCCGCCCCGGCCCGGAGTCACGCCGCCCACCAGCCTGGTGCCGTAGGCGAGCGCCTGTTCGGAATGGAAGGTGCCCTGCGCGCCGGTGAAGCCCTGGGTCAGGACGCGGGTGCCGCGATGGACGAGGATGGACATCAGGCCGCTCCTTCCGCGCCGGTTGCCGGGGTGGTTTCTCCGCGGACCGCGGCGACGATCTTGCGCGCCGCGTCGCCCAGATCCTCGGCCGGGATGATGCGCAGGCCGGATCGCGACAGGATGTCGCGCCCCTGCGCGACATTCGTGCCGGCCAGCCGCACCACCAGCGGCACATGCAGCCCGGTATCGCGCGAGGCGGCGACGATCGCCTCGGCGATGATGTCGCAGCGCATGATGCCGCCGAAAATGTTCACCAGGATGCCGCGCACCTTGCTGTCGGACAGCAGGATGCGGAAGGCCGCGGCCACTCGTTCGCGCGTGGCGCCGCCCCCGACATCGAGGAAATTGGCCGGTTCCTCACCTTCCATCTTGATGATGTCCATCGTGGCCATCGCCAGCCCGGCGCCGTTGACCATGCAGCCGATGGTGCCGTCCAGGCCGACATAGGCCAGGCCGTGGCGCGCGGCCTCGCGCTCGCGGGGGTCTTCCTCGTTCTCGTCGCGCAGTTCCTCGAGTTCGGGGTGGCGGAACAGGGCGTTGTCGTCGAAGCTCATCTTGGCGTCCAGCGCCACCATCTCGCCCGTGCCGGTCACGACCAGCGGGTTGATTTCGACGATCGCGGCGTCCAGGGCGGTGAATGCATCATAGGCCGCGCGCAGCACCGCGGTGAAGGCGCGGATCGACTTGCCGTGCAGGTCCAGCCGGGCCGCCAGGTTGCGGGCCTGGTAGTCGGACAGGCCGGTGGCGGGGTCGATCGGTTCCTTCAGGATCCGTTCGGGGGCGGCGGCGGCCACGTCCTCGATCGCCATGCCGCCGTCCTGCGACGCGACGACGACGATCCGGCCGCAGGCGCGGTCGACCAGCAGGGAAAGATACAGTTCGCGCGCGATGTCGCATCCGGCCTCGACATACAGGCGGCGCACGATGCGGCCGGCCGGCCCGGTCTGGCGCGTGACCAGCGTGTGGTCCAGCATGGCGCTGGCCGCCTGTTCGGCTTCCTCGGGCGTGCGGGC
>NZ_JABXXP010000321.1 GCF_013376155.1 Nguyenibacter vanlangensis | reverse complement strand
GAACGCATCGGCCTCGGCCAGTTTCACCAGGGCGGCCTGGGGAACCCCGGCTCGGCGCCACACGTCATCCACCGAGCCGAACGGCCGTTCGCCGCGCGCGCCGACGATGGCGGCGGCATGGGCGTTGGACAGCCCCCTGACCAGGCTCATGCCCAACCGCACCGCGCAGATCCCGTCCGCGCGCTCAGGCTCCTCCAGCGTGCTGTCCCAGCGCGAGGCATTGATGCAGACCGGCCGCACCGTGACCCCATGCTCCCGGGCGTCCCGCACCAGTTGCGCGGGCGCGTAGAACCCCATCGGCTGGGAATTCAGCAGCGCGGCCAGGAACACATCCGGATGGCGGCATTTCAGCCATGAGGACGAATAGGCCAGGATGGCGAAACTCGCGGCGTGACTTTCCGGAAAGCCATAGGCGCCGAATCCTTCGAGCTGCCGATAGATCCGCTGGGCGAACTCTTCGGAATAGTTGTTTCGCTTCATCCCTTCGATCAGCCGGGTCTGGAATTGCGACACGGTGCCCGTGTTCTTGAAGGTCGCCATGGCGCGGCGAAGCTGGTCGGCCTCCGAGGCGGTGAAATCGGCGCAGACCATCGCCACCTGCATCGCCTGCTCCTGGAACAGCGGCACGCCGAGGGTCTTTTTCAGCACCTTCTCCAGCGCGGGCGTCGGATAATCCTCGGGCTCCAGCCTCTCCCGCCGCCGCAGATAGGGATGCACCATGTCGCCCTGGATCGGGCCGGGACGCACGATCGCGACTTCGATGACCAGGTCATAGAACGCCTGCGGCTTGAGCCGCGGCAGCATCGACATCTGGGCCCGGGATTCGATCTGGAACACGCCGATCGTGTCGGCCTTGCGGATCATCGCATATGTAGGCGGATCCTCGGCCGGAATGGTGGCCAGCGTATAATGCTGTCCCTTGTGCGCGGCAAGCAGCTCCAGCCCCTTGCGCATGCAGGTCAGCATGCCCAGGGCCAGCACGTCGACCTTCATGAATTTCAGGACGTCGATATCGTCCTTGTCCCATTCGATGATCTGCCGGTCGTCCATCGCCGCAGGCTCGATCGGCACCAGTTCGTCCAGCCGGTCACGCGTCAGCACGAACCCGCCCGGATGCTGCGAGAGATGGCGCGGCACGCCGATCAGGCCCTGCGCCAGTTCCAGGGTCAGGCGGATCCGCCGATCGTCCAGATTGATCCCGGTCCCGGAAAAATTCTCCGGATCGACAGTGCGCGACCATCCCCGGATCTGCCCCGAAAGCTGCCCGATCAGATCCTCGGGCAGCCCCATGACCTTGCCGACATCGCGCAGCGCGCCCTTGGCGCGATAGCGGATCACCACGGCGGTCAGGGCCGCGCGGTCGCGGCCATAATGTTCATAGACCCACTGGATGATTTCCTCGCGCCGCTCATGCTCGAAATCGACGTCGATATCCGGCGGCTCTCCACGCGCCTCGGACACGAACCGCTCGAACAGCAGGGAATTGCGCGTCGGATCGATCGCGGTGATGCCGGTCACGTAGCAGACCGCCGAATTGGCCGCCGAGCCCCGCCCCTGGCAGAGGATCCCGCGCCGCCGCGCCTCCTGCACGATCGCATGCACCGTCAGGAAATAGGGCGCATAACGCATGCGGCCGATCAGGCCGAGCTCATGCCGCAGGGTATCGCGCACAGTCTCGGGAACACCATCCGGATAGACCGATCGCGCGCTCCGCCAGGTCAGCGCCTCCAGCGCCTGCTGCGGGGTCTGGCCCGGCACGACGCTCTCGTCCGGATATTGATACGCCAGATCGTCCAGGCTGAACGCGCACCGCTCGACGATCTCCATGGTGCGGTCGATGGCCTCGGGATACCGGCCGAACAGCCGCGCCATCTCTTCCGGCGGTTTCAGGTAACGATCGGCATGGCGCTCCCGCGCGAAGCCCGCCGCGTCGATGGTGGTGTTGTGCCGGATGCAGGTGACGACATCCTGCAGGATACGCCGGTCATGACTGTGGAACAGCACGTCATTCGTGACGACGGTCTTCACCCGGGCCTGCTGCGCAAGGCCGGCCAGTTCATAAAGCCGCATCTGGTCGTTCGGACGGCGGCGCAGGGTCAACGCCACATAGGCCCGCTCCCCGAATGCCGCGCGCAGCCTGCGCAGATGCAGCGCGCACGCGTCATCGGCCCCACCCGGTGCCATTTCCGGCGCCAGTTCCGGTGCCAGTTCCGGCACCAGTACGGCCAGCAGCCCCTCGTTCGATTCCGCCAGATCCCGCCAGGCGAGACTGCATTTCCCCTTCCCCGCCCGCGCCTTGCCCACGGAAAGCAGGCGGCATAACCGGCCATAGGCGGCGCGATCGGCGGGATAGACCAGGACGGGGGCGCAATCCGTCAGGTCCAGCCGGCAGCCGACCACCAGCCGCAACCCGCTTTCCCGTGCCGCGACATGGGCCTGCACCATGCCGGCCAGCGTGTTGCGGTCGGTGATGCCGAGCGCTCGAATGCCCAGCGCCTTGGCGCGTTCGAACAATTCGCGCGGGGACGACGCCCCGCGCAGGAAGGAAAAATGGCTGGTGACCTGCAATTCGGCATAGCGGGTCATCCGAAGATCCCATGCAGGAACCAGCGCTGCGAACCGCTCTCGCCATGCTCGCCGTCGCCGGCGCGATAGATCCAGAACCGCGCGCCGGACGTGTCTTCCACGCGGAAATAATCCCGCACCGTGGCCAGTTCGGCGTCGCCCTGCCACCATTCGCCGAACACCCGCTCCGGACCGTCGGCGCATGCGACGTGCCGCCGCACGCCCCGCCAGACGAAGAACGCCGGCGGGTGATCCGGCAGCATCGCCATGGTCCCGATCGGCTCGGGATGCGGCAGCAGCCGGATCGGGCGCGGCCAATAACCGGGCCATTCCGCACAGGCGTCCGGCGCCAGGGGCGGGACGCGCGTGACCGACCGCTCGGGCACGTCGCTTTCCACCGGGGCGAGGCGATAGAGCGCCCGCATCCCCACCCGGTTGGCCAGGATATCGATCAGGCCGGAAAGATCGGCGTCCTCCTGCTCCACCAGCGCGGAGACATGCTGGCGGGTTTCGATCGGCTCGGTCAGCGTGGCGGTCAGCACCATGCGCTCGATGCCGAAGCCCGGATCGATGGTTTCGATCTTCTCGCACAGCAACCGGGCCAGGCGTTCTGCGTCGCGGACGGGCCGGCCCGTCGCGATCCGGACGGCTTCGGCCCGACGATCCACCCGATGCAGCAGCAGGTCGAGCCGCCGCACCCCCAGCCCCCGCGCTTCCAGCCCGGAGCAGAGCG
>NZ_JABXXP010000320.1 GCF_013376155.1 Nguyenibacter vanlangensis | reverse complement strand
GCCGACCCGCTGGGCCTGTGGACGGGCACGCTGGTGGCCGATCGCGGCATCTGCCCCGAAACCCGCGCCCCCTCCACCTTGCAGATCGGCACGAAACGCATCGCCTTCACCCCCGCCGACGGCTCGCAGATCCTGCTCGGCACGCGCGACGCCACCCCGGGCCGCTTCCACGCCCAGTTGCTGCTCAGCGACATGAACCACAAACCCTACCCGATGGTGTTCGAGGGCACGCCCGACGGCGACAGCATCCGGGGCGTCTACGGCACCCCCCGCTGCCGCGCCCATGTCGTGCTGACCCGCCCCAGGGAAAACGCGATCGCCCATTTCCTGGGCCACTGAACGCCGGACGCCGGCCCGGCCACACCGAATCCCGCTCCCCCCGGTTGCCTGATCCGTTCGGCTGCGACATGGTCGCACGAACGGAATCACCACACTCTTACCCGCGACCACCCCAGCCGGGAATTCAGCAGGAGCGCCAGGTTTTGACCCTTCACACACACCGCCCGGGCGGGGCGATCTCTTTCCTCACCGCCCTGGCCCTGACCGGCACAACGCTGGCCGGCACAACGCTGGCCACCACCACCCTGGCCGCCATCCCGGCCCACGCCGCCCCCCGCTCGACGCACCACGCCGCCCACCCCGCCGCGCCGGCCGCATCTCCGCTGACGGTGCAGACCGGCAGCGACATCCCCGCCCACGTCACCTTCCCCACCGACGCGCGCGACTACGTCAAGCGCGACGTCATGATCCCGATGCGCGACGGGGTGAAGCTGCATACCGTCATCGTCATCCCCCGCAACGCGCATGACGCGCCGATCCTGCTGACCCGCACGCCCTATCACGCCTCGGAACGGCTGAACCGGGTGGAGAACGCGCCCTCGATGCGCGCCCTCCTGCCACAGGGCGACGACGTGTTCGTCGAGGCCGGCTATATCCGCGTCTTCCAGGACATCCGCGGCAAATACGGGTCCGAGGGCGATTACGTCATGACCCGCCCGGTCCGCGGCCCCCTCAACCCCACCCGCACCGACGAGGTGACAGACGCCTGGGACACGATCGACTGGCTGGTCCACAACCTGCCGGAATCCAACGGCCGCGTCGGCATGCTCGGCTCGTCCTACGAGGGCTTCACCGTCGTCATGGCGCTGCTGAACCCCCACCCGGCGCTCAAGGTCGCCGCCCCCGAGAGCCCGATGGTCGATGGCTGGATGGGCGATGACTGGTACCATTACGGCGCCTTCCGCCAGGGCGGGCTGGATTACTTCACCGAACAGATGACGGTGCGCGGCGAGGGCGCGACCATCCCCCGCATCGACCACGACGACTACACCAATTTCCTGCGCGCCGGCTCGGCCGGCCGCTTCGCCACCGCGGCGGGGCTGGACCAGTTCCCCTGGTGGCAGCGCATGCTGGCCCATCCCGACTATGATGCCTTCTGGCAGGACCAGGCCCTGGACAAGCTGATCACCCGTCACCCGCTGACGGTGCCCACCCTGTGGGAACAGGGCCTGTGGGACCAGGAGGACATGTGGGGCGCGATCCATTCCTGGATGGCCCTGAAACAGACAGCCCCCAACGTCCCCAACATCCTGGTCATGGGCCCGTGGCGGCACAGCCAGGTCAATTACGACGGCTCCAGCCTCGGCCCCCTGCACTGGGACGGCGACACCGCCCACCAGTTCCGGCGCGACGTGCTGCTGCCCTTCTTCAACCAGTATCTACGCCCCGGCGCGCCGCCGGCCGACCTGCCGCAGGCCATCATCTACAATTCCGGCGAAAACCACTGGGACCGCTTCGCCAAATGGCCCCTGGCCTGCGACGGCACGTCCTGCGCCCATCCGCTCAAGCCGCTGTTCCTGCAGGCCGGCTACGGCCTCTCCTTCGACCATCCGGCGGCCGACGCGCAGGATTCCTACGTCTCCGACCCGGCCCACCCGGTCCCCTTCCTGCAACGCCCCTTCAATTTCGCCACCGACGCCGCGCGCTGGAAGACCTGGCTGGTCCAGGACCAGCGCATGGCAGAAAGCCGCCCGGACGTCCTGACCTACGAAACCCCCGTCCTGACCCAGCCCGTACGCGTCAGCGGCGTCCCGGTCGCCGACCTGTTCGCCGCCACCACCGGCACCGACTCCGACTGGGTGGTCAAGCTGATCGACGTCCAGCCCCCGACCGACGGCGACCGGCCGGAAATGGGCGGCTACGAGCTCGCGGTGTCGATGGACATCTTCCGCGGCCGCTACCGCACCGGCTTCGACCATCCCACGGCGATCACCCCGAACGCGACGGCGGAATATCGTTTCACCCTGCCGGCGGTGAATCACGTCTTCCAGCCCGGACACCGGATCATGGTCCAGATCCAGTCCTCGCTCTTCCCGCTCTATGACCGCAACCCGCAGCACTTCGTGCCCAACATCCTGCGCGCCGGCCCGCAGGATTACGTCGCCGCCACCCAGTCCATCCATCGCGGCGGCACCCAGGCCACGTCCATCCTGCTCCCGGTCGTCCCCTGACCGGCCATACCGGCCGGTCATCCCCGGCCGGTCATTCCCCCCAGGGCATCCCCCCACGGCATCCCCCCAGGGGCATCCCCAGGGGCTGGCCATCCCCGGGCCGCTTACGCGTCTGTGACCTGTGCCGGCGCCCGGGGCGTGGTTATATGCCTCCATGGTCGTCTCTCCTTCTGTCCCGGCCGCGATCCTCGCGGTCGTGGCGCGCGCCTCCCGTCTGCTGCTCGTCCGGCGGGCCAACCCGCCGGACCAGGGCCTCTGGGGCTTTCCCGGCGGCCGCATCGAACATGGCGAGGGCGTCATGCAGGCCGCCGAACGCGAATTGTTCGAGGAAACCGGCCTCATCGCCCATGCCGAGGGCGTGCTGACCGCCTTCGACGTGCGGGACCCCGCCCCGGACGGCAGCCTGCGCTTCCATTACGTCATCGTCGCCATCCGCTGCGCCGATACTGGCCAGGGCACGCTCCGCGCCGGCGGCGACGCGCTGGATGCCGGCTGGTTCACCCTGGACGACATCCGCGCTGCGGCCGGACATACCAGCAACGGCGTGCTGGAACTCGGCACCCTCGCCTTGTCCCCGCGCGGCATCGCCCCCTGGCCGCGTCCCGCCCCCGCCGCCCAGCCACGCGGCACGACAATGGACATCACCGCATCGGATTGCCGCGCATGACATCACCCCGGCACGTCCTGCTGGTCGAGGACGAATCCGCCATCGCCGAACTGATCCGCACCGCGCTCGATGCCGCCGGCCTGCGCGTCACCGCCTGCCCGGGCGTGCAGACGGCCGGCCGCGCGCTGG
>NZ_JABXXP010000319.1 GCF_013376155.1 Nguyenibacter vanlangensis | reverse complement strand
CGCCGCCCGCGCCGCGCCGCGCGCGATGGTGGTCGATTTCGACATCCCGGGCCCGGTGACCGCGACGCGCGACAATTTCTGGGATCCGATCCATTATCGCCAATCCGTCGCGCGGATGGTGATGGACGATTTGGCCGCCGCCTATGCCGGACGCGACGTGGCCCCCGACCAGGCGCGGGTACTGCTGCGGCCGGCATACTGATCTCACCACGCCCCTTGCCGCGGCGCCGCCATCCGACGAAGATGGTCTCGGGACGCAGCCGCCGCGCGGGGAGAGAGGTCTTGGACAGCGATCACGACCGGCCCGCCTGGCAGTTGCGCACCGATGACGACGCCAATGTGATCGTCCTGTCCGGCGCGTGGATCGCGCAGCAGGGACGGGTTCCGGCGCTGCCGTCCGACGGGCTGCGGCAGGCCCTGCCGGACCGGCCCATCCATTTCGACACCGCCGCGCTGGGCCGGTGGGATACCGCGCTGGTCGGGTTCCTGTGGCAGGTCAAGCAGCTTGCCGCGCGGGACCACCTGGCGATACAGGCCGACACGCTGCCGGACTCGGCGCGGAAATTGCTGGATCTGCTGCCCGAATCCGCCCCCGCCCCGGCCGCGCCGCACCGTCGTGCCTTCGCGCCCGTCAACGCGCTGGGGGCACGCACGCTCGACGGGCTGACCGAAATCGGGACGATGACCGAACTCGGCGTCGAGGCGGCGCGCGGCGGCTTGGCGGCCCTGGCGGGGCGCGGCCGCATGCGCATGACGGATCTGATGGACAATATCCGCGACGCGGGGCCGTCCGCGCTGCTGATCGTCAGCGTGGTGAATTTCCTGGTCGGCGCGATCCTGGCTTTCGTCGGCGCGGTGCAGTTGCGCAGATTCGCCGCCGACATCTATGTCGCCAGCCTGGTCGGGATCGCCATGGTGCGCGAGATGTCAGCCGTGATGACGGCGATCATCATGGCCGGCCGGACCGGCGGGGCCTATGCCGCGCGGATCGCGACCATGCAGGGCAACGAGGAAATCGACGCCCTGACCGTGTTCGGCATTCCGGTATCGAGCTATCTGATCCTGCCCTCGATCCTGGGCCTGGTGGCGACCATGCCGTTTCTGTACCTGTATGGCTGCCTGATCGGCATGCTGGGCGGTTTTGCCGTCTCGATCAGCATGCTGGCCGTGACGGGCCCGGGCTATCTGCATCAGACGCTGAATGCCGTGGCGCTGAACCAGTTCGAATTCGGGTTCGCCAAGAGCATCGCCTTCGCCATCCTGATCGGACTGACCAGTTGCCGGATCGGCCTGCGCGCCGGCCGCAGCGCCGCCGACGTCGGCGTGGCGGCCACCCGGGCGGTGGTGGTGGGGATCGTCGGCGTCATTGCCGTGGACGCGATCTTCGCCGTGATCGCCACCACGATCGGGATCTGACGCATGACCGACGTCCCTCCGGCCGATACCCCTCCGGCCAGCGCCCCCTCGACCAACGCCCCTTCGGCTGATGACAGCCGCGAGATCCTGATGGCGCTGGACGGCGTGACCCTGGCCTTCGGGCCGAAGGTCGTCCAGCAGGATGTCTCCTTCACGGTGCGCCGGGGCAGCATCTTCGCCGTCATGGGCGGCTCGGGCTGCGGCAAGAGCACGGTCCTGAAAAGCATGATCGGGCTGCTGCGCCCCCGGACGGGCCGCTACCTGGTAGGGGACGAGGATTATTGGCGCGCCGACGACGCGCACCGCGTGTCGGTCAACCGCCGCTTCGGCGTGCTGTTCCAGAGCGCTGCGCTGTGGAGTTCGCTGACGGTCGGCGAAAACGTGGCCCTGCCGATGCAGATGTTCACCCAACTGGATGCCGCCGCCATCCGGCGGCTGGTCGAACTGAAGCTGGGACTGGTCGGCATGCTGTCCGCCATCGACCAGTATCCCGCCGAACTCAGCGGCGGGATGAAGAAGCGCGCGGGCCTGGCGCGCGCCATGGCGCTGGACCCCGACATCCTGTTCTTCGACGAGCCCTCGGCGGGGCTGGATCCGATCACCTCGGCGCGGTTGGACGAGCTGATCGTCAATCTGCGCGACGGGCTGGGGGCGACGATCGTGATCGTCAGCCACGAACTGCCCAGCCTGTTCGCGATCGCCGACGACGGGCTCTTCCTGGACGCGCAGAGCCACAGACCGATCGCGCGCGGATCGCCATCCTGGCTACGCGATCATTGCGACGACCCGCAGGTTTTCGCTTTCATGCACCGTGCCCGCCCCGAAACCCCAGCCGAAAGGCACGAGTGACCCATGGCGAACAGACAGACAGCGGTTGGCGCGTTCGTGATCGGAGGGTTGGCGCTGGGCCTGGCGGCGCTGATCTTCTTCGGCAACATCTCGCTTTTCTCCCGGACGACGCGCGCGGTGGTGATCTTCCAGGGATCGACGTCGGGCCTCTCGCTCGGCGCGCCGGTCACGTTTCGCGGCGTGCGCGTGGGCGCGGTGGACGGGATAGGCATCACCTTCGACGCCAGGACGCATGCGGCCTATATCCCCGTGACGGTCGAATTACGGCCCGACCGTGTCAGCCTGGCGGGCCAGGGACGGCACGCTGTGCGGCTGACCCTGCAGGACCTGATCCGCCTGGGGCTGCGCGCGTCGCTGAACCTGCAGAGCTTCGTGACCGGGCAGTCCGAGATCGACCTGGATTTCGATCCCGCCGCGCCGGCGGTGCTGCACCCCGACATCGCGACGATGACCGAAATCCCCATGCGCCAGTCGGCGATCCAGAAAATACAGAAAACCCTGACCGAACTGCCGCTGACGGAACTGGCGACCGACGCCCGGGGCGCCATGCAGAACATCCGGGAACTGGCCGAACGGCTGGACCACGACCTGCCGCCGCTGGTCGCCAGCGTGCGCGAGACCTCGGACCATTCGCGCGCCGCCGTCGATGCCGCGACCCAGGCGATCGTGGATCTGCAATTGCGGCTGGACACCACGCTGAAGGCGATCGACACGCTGGCCGGCGCCGGCACCCAGCAACTGGAGGCGCGCGGCGCCGACATGCATGCGGTGCTGAACAACGTCAACCAGACGGTACTGCAGGCGCGCCAGAGCCTGGCCGGCCTGCAGAACTTGACCTCGCCCCGCTCGGCCGAACGGGCCAATCTGGATTCCACCCTGCGCGACCTCTCGGCCGCCGCCGCCGCGCTGCGCGGCTTTGCCGGCGACGTCGAACGCAACCCGCAACTTCTGCTGTTGGGACGCCGCCCATGACGATCCGAGAGTGCCGCCGCGCGGCTTCATGGCCGCCCGCCTTCCTGGCCGCGCTGGTTGGGCTGGCGTTGGCGGGGCTGCTGCCGGCGGGCT